>JAKAAE010000019.1 GCA_021797225.1 Thermoplasmata archaeon
AGAAAAATTGAATCTGCTTATTGCTATGTCCAGATTTTTCTGGTCAATATATAAATTAAACTGGGTATAATCAATATTCTCCAGTATCGTTTTAAAAGATGCCCTATTTCCATAAAACCATAAATTTCTGTAATCAGGAGAGACAGCCAGAACTCCCCTTATCACTCCATTATCGTAAATAAGCTGCGAATTCCTACCGCTTTCTTCCAGAAGTGCAGACATCATAGTATTTTTATAAGGGTCCTTCATGAGGAATTCCTGCGCAAGATAACGATTTTCATCTGAATATGGCGTTACTGTAGCCATAATAGATAATGATAGATTATTTAATTAATTTAACTAGTTTTAATTCTAAAAACTGACGACTTTATGGGTTAATATCTAATCAGTTATTCCCATAGAATAAACTTCCATTGTGATATTTAACAATATTGAAAATATAATTTATCAATAAATTATTTAGTAATAATATTTAAATATTTAACTGCAATTTAAAAATAATGCAGGATAAATGGATAGCGCTCAGTAATACTACAATAGGTCAATTAATGGCAACAATCAATACAAGTATAATCATTGTAGCTCTACCTGCTATTTTTGATGGGATTCATTTAAATCCAATGTCACCCCAATCATTTCCATATCTACTATGGTTAATAATGAGTTATATGATTGCACTCTCCGCACTTCTTGTGAGCATAGGAAAACTTTCAGATATTTTCGGGAGGGTTAGAATCTTTAATCTTGGCTTTCTGATATTTACAATAGGTTCTATTCTCCTTTATATGGCTCCTGGAACAGGTTATACTATAGCACTGGAGCTTATAATATTTAGAATAGTTCAGGCAATCGGCGGCTCATTTATAATGGCCAATACATTTGCGATAATTACAGATAATTTCTCCCCAAGAGAAAGAGGTTTTGCTATATCCATAAACAGTGTGGCGGCAGTTTCAGGAGTCAGCATAGGTATAGTCCTGGGAGGCATACTGGCAACCATTTACTGGAGGGATATATTCCTTGTCAGCATTCCTGTAGGAATATTCGGCACTTTCTGGTCTTATACCAAACTTAAAGATAAGAGGGAAAGAGCAGCACGGCATATTGACATATCTGGCAATATTATCTATGCAGTAGGTTTCATTGTACTTTTGCTCGGTGTTACATACGGCATTACGCCATACAAAAATAATCCGATGGGTTGGACCAATCCAATGGTGATAGCAGCCCTTATTGCCGGTACTGCAATGCTGATAATCCTCCCGTTTATAGAAAAGAGGGCAAAGAGCCCGATATTTGATGCAAAGCTTTTCAGATCAAGAAATTTCAGTATAAGTGTATTCACTGCATTTGTTTCTGCTCTGGGCATGATGGGATTAATGTACATGTTAACTCTTATCTTCCAGGGAATATGGCTTCCTATACACGGATACGGGTATTCTGTGACACCACTCTGGGCAGGAATATATATGTTACCATTACCAATATCCATGGGTATCTTCGGTGTACTTTCAACTAAATTGTCGCTACGTTTTGACCCAAGAGTTCTTACTACTGCAGGCCTCTTCATTTCTGCCTTTTCACTACTTGCCCTTGTACTTTTAACCTATGATTTTTCATACATATTTTTATCTATAGTGATAACAATATTCGGTATAGGTTACGGCATATTCAACGTGCCAAATCTTACAGTTGCCATGTCATCGGTTCCACCAAGTGAGAGGGGAACAACTTCAGGAGTTCTTAATACGATGAGAAACGCCGGTTATACAGCAAGCATCGGTGCATTCTTCTCTATACTGATACTTGGACTGGCACTTTACTATCCAGGAGCTATAACTTCTGCACTATCAGGAGAGCAGGCAACATCACTCACATCATATTTTTCAGGCATACCGCCAACCGAGATTTTATTCTCCACCTTTCTAGGACTCAATACAGTAAAGGATGTTCTGACAACTGTACCGCAAGGTGTGCTTTCAGGCATATCAGCAAATACGATCGGTACAATTACCGGTCATCACTGGTTCCCAGAAACAATTGCACCGGCCTTCATGACATCCATGCATGACGTTTTCTATGTGGGATTTGGAATCACGGCCTTCGCGGGAATAATTTCCATGTTCAGAAAACCTGTTGAATATCCTGAAGATTCAAAAAAGGAAAAGGAAAAATGATTTGTACCTTATAAGAAATATTATGAACTTGTTCAAATTCTAGACTGATGATCAGGCAGGCTAACAATGATGACTGGGAATATATAAGTGATATTTCTGCAAGATCAGGTTATGATGATTATATCAACACTCAATATGGACCATCGTATCTGGATGCAGGGAATGTCTATGTTATAATAGATAAAACCATCCAAGGATTCATTAAACTGGAGAAGCTGAATGATTGTTCACTCTGGTTCAGTGGATTGCGTGTAAGACCAGAGTCAAGAAGGAAGCATCTGGGTACTCAACTTCTGGACTTTGCATATGGGTTTGCATACAGAAATGGATTACATTCCCTGCGATGCATGGTTGAAACCAGTAATGAGCCATCAATAAGGCTTATGGACTCATATGGCATGAACGTGGTGTCCAAATTTTTCTTTTTTGTTGGAGGCATAGACATTTCTAATTATCTCTACGATTCAACAAAATTGGATAATTTCATCAACAAAAATTGGAAATTTGAGCACAACAACGATAAGGTCTACAGAAAAGGGACTGCACAGGTTGCCCTATATAGGGAAAGACTGGAATACTATACAATATTATCAGGGACATCCTTCGAATATACTGGTACAGGTACAACATGTGCACCAGAAGGACTTGCAAGATACGTTGAACTCCCAAATGATCAAGAGTTTCCATCAGGATATATTTTCGAAAAGCAAATAACCATAGATAGACAATAATATTTTATCCAGAAATCTAACCTTTATTATTCCAGATTCTTTCTTCAACCAAATAGAACAGACAACCTGTAAGTTTTCCGTCAATCATTGGATTGTTGGTATCCATCTTGAATTTTCTACTGTCTGTACACCAGTGCACCACTTCCCAAGAGTGTATGCCATTCCGCTTCGGCAAATATGTTTCTAAACCCAAGGCTATTAGATTTTCAACTATGTATACTTTGAACACTTTTTCCATTCTGTTGAACAGTGGAGTCGAAATACATATGCCAGTCATAGCATAGAAATTGTTGCATTCAGAATAATCTGTATGTTGACACGTTAGCAAAATAACAAAATTCGCTTCATTTTATGGATAGAATTAATAATTCTAAATTATTTTTTTCTACCTGATATAATATAAACTGTTCCAAATGCCTTTTCCTCGAATAAATCCAGCACAAAATACTTCTCAAAAATTGCCCTTATCTCGGAATTTGTCGGTATTCTCTTATAAATATAATATATAAATCTGTAATCCGAAGGTTTTTCATGACCAAGTATTGCCATATATGGCTGGATATATTTCAAATATACGCCTGAAATAAATCGGAGGAACCGGTTATCGGATTTTCCCATGGCTATGATTCCCACAGAATTTGAAGTTACTCTGGCAAATTCTTTTACTACAGGTTCAATACTGTCAGCCGCATGCAAAGCAAAGGTGCTCATAACAGAATCAAATGAATGGTCCTTAAAGGGAAGATTATCGAAGGAAGCTAATACCATATTACCATTGACTATAGAATTTTTAAGCATATTTTCTGAATAATCGCTCATTACCGTAAAGGCGTCAGAAAACTGCCTTATTGTAAATGTAAGCTCACCCTTTCCACAGGCTGCATCAAGTATTTTTTCAGGTTTATAATTCACAATAATCTGCTTTGCAATGAACGTTCTCCACTTAACGTCCTGGAAAAAGGATATGTATGCATTTGCCCTATCATAGCCTTCTGGAATCTTATTATATATTGAATTTAATTCACGGTCGGTAACCCCAGTTTTATCAAATTCAGACATCTGTAAAGATAATATGTAAGGATATTAATATGTTTATATTAAGCTGTATTGATTGACTTTTTTCTCACGCTAATATACGGTCTAACCATCATATATAGTTAAAGAACAAATATTTATATTATCAATGTATATTTATTAATGGAAGAGCGTTTTATTGAAGTTTTACAGTGTCCTGAATGTGGAAAATCAAATTTAGAAATTCTTATATTCTCTGAAGGAGCAACATTGCGCTATACATGGAATGTAAACGGTCAAACAAAAATGGATAAAACCAATTTAACTCAATATAAAGATGGAATAATCTTGTGCCACAGCTGTGAGGCATGGTATCCTGTCAAAAATGATATACCTGTAATGCTACGCATGGCACTCAGGGACAATCAAAAAGATAAGGAATTTTTGGAAACTTACAAAAATAATATACCTGAGGATATTCATTATATTTATAAATAAGATAATGAATAATGATTATTTTATTAGTTATTCTGTTATAGGGTCTGTTGAGCGTTCCTGCTTTCCATATAATACAAGTCCCAGTATTAGAACTATTCCAGCTATATACATTTCCACAATCCAGAGTGTTTTGATATTAATTATATGTGCAGGAGCAGTCAGCAACACTATGGCGGTTCCTCCGAAAATTGCTCCTCCATTATATATGATACCGATGGCCGTGGAACGAAACCGCTTGCTGAATGATTCTGCAAGGAATACAGGAAGTGCAGAGAATATGAGTGCTTCAAGAAACAGTTGTATAGAAAATACCATGGTAAACATAAAGAGATTTGTTGTATAGCCGAAGATGACAAATAATGCTGTGGGTACCGTGAATATCACCGAGAATATCAGCATTGGCACTCTTCTGTCCTTGAAGCTTCTTGCCAGTATTCCACCACTCCAGACACCGAGCAGCGAGAAGAAATTGATCACCAGCAAAGCATATAAAAGTCCGGAACCCAGATTCAGGAAGTCATCACTGCCGATAACTGGATAAAAGGAACCAGTAGCTGTATTCATGAAAAGAAGCCCGGATGTAATCATCAACCCGAAAGCCACGCTCCTTCCATTTTTGAACATTTTTTTTATTGGCGATTTCTCCACTTCATTGCTCTCCTTCATTTCATTAAATACCTTTGTTTCCTTTGACAGGCGCCTGATTATAAGTGTAATCATTCCGGGAATTATAGATGTCAGCATCAATATCCTCCAGCCATAGGATGCAAATGCAGCTGTTCCCATGGCAGCGACTAAAAGTATTTCAACAAATACTATAAGAAAATACCCTGTCCCAAAGCCGGACTGTACGAAGGCTCCTGCCTGTTCTCTTTTTTCCGGTCTTACACTCTCCATTGATAAAGCTGTGCCACCACCGTATTCTGCACCTGCAAATATTCCATCAAGAAATAGAAGAACATAAAGCAATACAGGCGATGCTATTCCAGCCTGTGAATATGTAGGAAGCAGGCCAATGGCAGCCGATAACAGAGAAAAACCCACAATTGAAATACTAAGCATATTTTTCCTGCCTTTCCTGTCACCAATAAAGTTACCGAGAATTGCAGAACCAAAAGACCTCGCAGCAGCCCCGAATGTTACCGGGAGAAGCGTTAATACCAGAGCGAGATACCCAAGATATTTGGGAAATATAAGTATACTCATATAAGAAAACACTAAGAGATATGCAATGGATGTGTATCCATCCAGTATCCAGCCCCCCCATGCAGCCGTAACCTGCAATATTTCGTTACCTGTGAATCCCATAAATTTACCATTAGACATAATAGTTCCCCCTGACGAAATACATAGCATTAAACAGCCATGTTAAAAATATTACTGAATTACACTCGATAATTTATATATAGTATATATATTTATTTATATAAACAAATTTAAAAAAATTATTCGGTTTCAAAGTCAGCATAGTTAATATTTTCGCTGTAATTTTCCTTCTTATTTATATATCTGGAAGTATAGCCATAATAAACTCCCATGTAGATTAGAAGGCCCACAAGCGAACCAAAAAGAGCCTCCGGGAAGTAATTGAATATGAAATCATATGGGCCTATTCCAAATATTGCAATTACAGTGCCTATCAGTGCGGGAATGAGTGCATCTATTCGAAAATTCATGAAAATGGATTTCGGTATATTATAGTAATCAGCTATCTTTGTTGTATGCCTTAAGTGTACAAACCAGTCGAATATGAGTATGAATGTAAACGGGAAAATTATTGCAGCAAGAGTATCTATAAATGTCTCTATATGTGCTAGAATACCTGCTATTGCCAGAATTATTCCACCTGTACCCAGAAGTATAGTTGCTATGGGCTGGGCTAATTTTTCATTAGGTTTCTTTTTAAATGCTGGCTGTAGAGCTGCAAGGAGATCCGCCGTAGCAGGATACAAATTCATGGCGTTTGTATGAATTATAGCCAGGGAAACTCCAAGCGCAGCTATGAAAACCACTATGCCGAAAAGTCCATGTAGCCCGGGAAATGAAAGTACTGCAATATTCCAACCTATCTTTGGCTCTACGCTATTGCCGACCAGGCCGATAAGCCCCATGAGCAATACCGGAATCATGATTCCTACAGGACTGGATATAAAGTATGTGAACTTTTTTGACACAGAGTCTGTGTTTGAGAATGGATGTGCGAATCTAGTCTGAGTTGAAATTTTATAGGACCATGCAAGTATGGAAAAACCCAGAAGGAAATCCAGTGCACCTCCCCATGTAAAAGCACCAATAGGATGCATGAGCATGGAAAAATTGATGCTGTACGTTGTAAGAAGGAAATATGCAAGAATAATATAACTTACTATAAGAATAGGTGCACTGTATCTGAAGAAGTATTCCAGCCACTTAGCTCCGAATAACACCAGGACAACCTGGATTATGCCCATAACGACATACCAGATAATTATATTAGAGTGGGTTAAACTGCTTATGATTGCCGCTCCAACAGTATCGTTCAAACCAAAAAATCCAAGATTCAGAAATGTAAATACAAGAGAATAGGCTCCGGATGTCATGAATCCATAGGTTTTTCTTGAGACTACTAAAGACGGTACTGGAATCTGCCTTCCCATTTCAGCAACCAGTCCGGCGGGTATCACACCTATGAGCAATGCCAGAATTATAGCTACTGTTGCAAATGGAATTCCCATATCATAAAGCTCTAATCCCACAAGGGGTGTAAGTGCGGAGGCACTGGCCATAGCCCAGAATATTAGTATTTTTCTCGACGACATTGTACGGGCACTGTTAGGTATGGGATTTACACCCACAATTTCAAGCCTGTGCTCTACAACTTCGTTATCAAAACTTTTAACTACCATAAAAGGGCAAAATAAATTTATATTTAAATGTAACTCTTGATGTTTTAAAGTTAGATTTTTATAAAGGAAGAAATGTATTATATTTAACGTAGTTTTCAATAATATTGATTTTTAGAAATCCGTAAATATCAGCTACATATAGTTATTATAATATAGTATAGGCTGCAAAACATTGTTTACATTGGATTGTTTCTATGAATAAAATATTATAAAAACAGCGACCTTCAAAATATTTATATTATAAAAACTTAGAGATTAATAATATAAGACAAAATATTATCATTCAACTGATACATTATTCATAATTTTATTGATAGCTTTTCTAATTTCTACATTAACTGACATTTTGCTAACGTTTAATCTTTCCGCTAATATTGTATTAGAGGCACCTCTAGGTATATTAAAAAAATCATTACTTTTTGCCGTTTTTAAAATTGCTTTTTCCTTATCAGTTAATAGGATATCCAGCATATAACCACTTATTTCTGAAAATACTTCTTTAGCGTTTAATTCTTTAATACTCTTTATATGAATAGAATCCTGGGATATTGCCAGCATTTCCTTGGTTTTTGATTTATCCATTATAAATATATATTTTTCAATGTTACCGTTAACACTTGATTTTAATGGATATATTGACTTTTTAATGAGCTTATGTATAAAGGCATTATCATAAGCTACGTTCATATCTACAATCGATTGTGGCGAATCTATATTATATATTCTAACTTTTTTAACGGAACTATCTTTTTTAATTAAACTCTTGATTTCACGCACATTATCATGATTATAATACTTTGAAAATCTAATAGCATGGAGATCTGATGTTGAGTATGTATAACCTACTAATATATCTTTATAGGTTGGTGGGACATAACTGGTCCAGCAATTTTCATGAAAAATCTTTAAACTGTAAAAGGATACACTTTCATTATTTTTCTGCATTAAATAATATTTGTTTATAATATTTAAACTTTTATTAAATATAAAAAAGAGTAATATTGATATTAAAATAATTTATACTCATATAATTATAAAATAATAATTTTTAAATGAATTTACAACTCATTTTTTATAGATGCTCCCTTTTTTGTTTTTAGACAATGTATAAATTAAGAAATATTTTTAGAGAAATAATATAATAAAACTCTATTATTGTTCATGGGATGCCATACCTGGTTCCTTTTTATTAGAATCTGTATTTCCTTTTATTTTACCCAGATCAAATAGAGAATTCCCTTCAAAAATTTCTACTATCTGTTCTACAGTTATATTCTTGGTTTCTGGCATTGTAAAGTAAAATATAATATATGCTATTATTGATATTATTCCAAATACTATTACTGAATAGCCAAGATGAAGAACCGAATCCATATATGGAAATATTTCATCTACAGTGAAACTAGTCATCCACTCGATAAATACTGCTAATGCTGCATATTTAACCCTTTTGTGTGTTGGAAAATATTCTCCCTGTATTAAAAAAGCTATTCCACCACCGCCTATTCCAAAGAATACAAGGTAAAATGCGAGTCCTATTAAAAGTGCTATGGGCATACCCATTAAATAAAGTATACCACCTATAATATCGGCTAATGCCATACCTGCAAAACCTAATAATGCTAAAAATCTCCTGCCCGCACTATCTATAAATTTAAATCCTAGAAATGTGGAAACTACCATAACACCAGCAAGTATGGCAGTCGCACCAATGGCATACGCATTAGCCACTGACGCATTAGAAACTGATGGAAATATATGGAGACTAGATATTATAAATGGCCCATATATTAATGGAATGTTAACACCATTTGCTATTATGAATAATCCCATAAGGGCGCTGACAAAAAATGCCCTTTTTACACCTTTTGATTCTTTCTTTTGATTTTTAGTAAGGTCATTTAAATAATTGTATGCCACATTCAACTCGTCATCAGTGGCTGATATTCCGAATTTTTTCAAATCTCTTTTCACTCTTTCATACTTCTTTTTTAAAATTAGCCATCTAGGTGACTCGGGAATTTTGAATCTAAATATTAAGGCTATAATAGCAGGTATTATTGCTAAACTCAATATAAAACGCCAATCCAGATTATATGCGTATTTAGGAAGATAAAGAAATACTAGCATAGCAACAACAAATGACATAAATATGCCGATAACTATCATATACTGTTGCATAATGCCTAACTTTCCACGATGTTTTCTCGGAGCGAATTCAGCAATATAGGCTGTTGCAACGGCAGAATCAGCTCCTATTGCTATTCCAATAAATGTTCTGGCAATCATAAGCATCAGCACATTGATTGTTAGCGCAGACAATAAGGCTCCAATAACATAAATAACTATATCGGTTATTAATAAAAATTTTCTTCCTAACTTATCTGTAATGAAAGATGCAATTAAGGCACCAAAAGCTGCTCCTAATAGTGCCCCAGAGGCTATATATCCCACAACGAAGGGAGATGCATTTACATAATAAGGGATAAAAATTAATACTGAACCAATATCAGACTGATCGTAACCATATAAGAAACCACCGATCGTTGCCATTAGCACTAAAGTCCAGTAAAATTTATTCAGGCTAATAGGCTTGTTTAAAGAGTTAATCACTTCATTTTCATTTGCTCCGGAATTCTCCATAACAATCTAAATACCTTGTCATATAAAAATGATGTAATTTACATGTAAATATATACTTGTCGATATAGCATAAATATAGTATAAGAGTTCCAGTACAAAGAGAAACACGATAATAAAAATATAACCCATACTTAAATATTAAAAATTACAAATTAAAATATAAATTGCTATTGAGATTTATAGTTTCTTCATCATTATTTTCGCTATACTATGATCTTTTTCTTTTTCAATAATTAACTCTGCCCTATACCTGGTTTTCACTATATTTTCCTCGTAGTTTTTGCCATTAATATCATCCCAGATTTTTGAGGCAGTTTCCAGTGCATCCTTCCTGGAAAATTGTGAATATTTCTGAAAATACGAATTTTTATCCTTAAATGCGGTTTCCATTAACAGGAAAAATCTTTCTATGAACCATTGCTTTATAAACCCTACATTTGCATCAATAAAGATGGAAAAATCCAGGAAATCCGAAACATATATCTGGTTAGCGGTTCTTGAATGATCTATCTGAAGTATATTTAAGCCCTCCAGTATAAGTATATCAGGATTAATTATCTCCTGTTTTTCCTGTAATACATCATACTTTAGATGCGAATATACTGGAATCTCTAAAAGGGATGTTCCAGACTTGGCATCAACAAGAAAACTTATAAGATTCTGCATATCATAACTTTCCGGAAATCCCTTTCTTTCCATGAGGTTTTCTTCCCTGAGTCTTGCATTGTTTTTCAGAAAATTATCTGTAGAAACAATATAAATTCTATATTCAGGATTAATCCTCTCAAGAAGTGTCTTCAGCAATCTAGAAGTTGTGCTCTTGCCAACTGCTACACTTCCTGTAACTCCTATAATAAATGGCATCTTATCCGGGTTAATCCCTATGAATCTGTTTCGTTCCATGTATAGATTCTTGTTATTATTGATCGATAGTTGTAGTAATCTGGTAATGGGAAAGTAAAAATCTCTAATCTCCGATTCTGTAATCTTGTCGTTCAGTGCTAGAACCTTTTTAACATCGTTTGATGAAAGTTTTATATCAAGATTGCCCCGTCTCCGTGCCCATTCATCGCGGTTAAACATTAAATAGAGACTGGAACGTATCTTTCCCTGAGAAACAGGCGCTTCATCCATATACTCAAATAGTTATAGACTATTTAAACCATTTAGCTCTGGAGTTATTTTTTAAAAATCCCTTTTAATATCATCTTTTATTTTTACCAGAAGTTTATCGAGATCTTTCCAGTTGCGTACTATGCTATAAGAAAATGAATGATCCAGCATAAGATTATTCTGACCTGTAGCAAAACTCCTGGTATCAGTCTGGAATCCTATGCAAATTTTCCCATATGCATATGCCATGCCCAGTTCCACGCAAGCACCTTCATCCGGTACTCTGCCATCCATTATCATCAGCAATGCGGACGAATCTTTAAGGGCGTTCACATCACGTTCAAAAACTCTTTTGCTAATTTCGGGCCACAACTTAGGGTCTTTAAGCAACATTTCATCCTCACCACCGTCTCTCTGGGGAAGGTATGTTGAGAATCCCTTTCGATCGAGAAAGCTGGCTACTTCCTCATTGAATCTGATCTCCATTTCATTGAAAAGAGGAGCAGAAATATAAATATCGTACCTTTTCATGAGAATAGATGCATAATAATATTAAAGATTTTCCGCATCATTGATAAATCATTTTCACAATTTCGCTCTGGTATAAGTCCGGGTTTATCTGTACGGCAATCCTGTGCAGGGATTCTTCTTTCTGTTCCATGGAAGTTACACCATTATCATCAATACTTATCTTACCGTTTAAAAATTCAAATGCATCCGGATTTATGGCCGCATATGCAGCAATAGGATCATGTAATTCATAGTTTCCATGTTTTTGAAGCATAAATTCTGTAGTCTTCTTCACAAAAGCACTAACACTGTTATTGTTTGAGACACTGATGGCCTGTTTAATTGCCAGTTCTGGATTCATTGTCAGGTCCAGTGGTATTACAGTTATCTTAATATCAAGACCAAAAACAATTTTAGCAGCCTCCGGGTCATAGAATATGTTAAACTCTGCGTCACCCATATTTCCCTTTCCCCATGGAGTTTTTCCAAATGCGCCACCCATGATAGTTAAATCTATTATATTTCTCTGTATATCACGGTTAAGCCTGAAAAGAATTCCAAGGGAAGTAAGTGGGGAAGTGCATATTATTCGGTATTTTCCATGTTTAAGTGCTTCATACATTTTAACAATGCCATTATGTGTGTTATTCAAAGGCTTATCAGGAAATTTATAGCAGGCAAGGCCGTTTTTACCATGATAATCTTCATAATAATGTGGTTTTATAATTGGGGTGTACGATCCGGGATATACGGGACATCCGAGTTCGAGCATACTGGCTATGCCAACAGTATTTCTATAAGTATTTTCCAGTACAGAATTCCCGGACTGGGCTACAATAAATTCCGGTATAATTCCATGTCTTTTAAGTAGTATCATTGCCATGGCGTCGTCAACGCCTGTGTCAACAACTAAAATTATCTTATCCATATACAGTAATATGCATTTAATAAAAATATCTTATTATATAGTTAAAGCATTACAAAAATTAGACCTATATTCCTATGTAAGGCGACTGGATATAGAATTGTAACATATCCCTATTCCAATATTCAGCGTACATCCATTTAAGAAAAGTTGGAGCTTAATAGTATCCTTACAGTACTTTAAACGGATAGTTCACTCATCTATTACATTTTTATTACCTCCGCTTATAGAGATTTTATCTCTCTGCCACTGGAGAACTGTAATAATTTATTGACATGTAAACCCAAATATTATTAATGTTATTAATAATGCTTCTTGAAACTGTGGAGAATATGGATAAAAATGAACTTTCATTGATCATTTAATGTCCCTGTGAAAATATTATATTCTCATGCGGTTTTAGGTTAATGGAGGTATTGACATTGATGAAAAAAATTATAGTCACAGGTTCTAACAGAGGTATAGGGCATTCAATCGCTGAATATCTGGCAAAGAAGCACTACGGGATTATAATGGTTGATTATGACCCTTCCATAAGTGAAACCGGATCTCAAATGAATGAGTTATATGGAAATGTTCAGGGCATACAATGTGATGTTTCCAGCTACGAAAAGTGTGAAAAGGCATTTTCTACCATTAATAAGAATGAGGTATATGGCATAGTAAACAATGCTGGAATCAACAGGGATGTAATGTTCAAAAATATGACATATGAACAGTGGGATGCTGTTATAAAAACAGATCTGTACAGTATGTTCAATGTCACAAAACAATTTATTAATTCCATGATTGAAAATAATTCTGGAAGAATAGTAAATATATCATCAGCTAGCTGGAACGGCAACATTGGGCAGGCAAATTATTCCTCAGCGAAGGCAGGAGTAATAGGATTTACCAGAACTCTAGCAAGGGAATTGGGTAAATATGGTATAACATCAAACGCAGTCGTTCCCGGCTTTATTAAAACACCAATGACCGATAGCATGCCCGATAAAATAAAGGAAAAATTTATAGAAAAAATACCATTAAAACGCATAGGAACCCCAGAGGATGTTGCCAATGCAGTGGAATTCCTCCTGAAAGAGGAAAGTAGTTATATTAATGGAATTCTTCTGGATGTCGGTGGAGGTATGATACTGTGAAAACTATGCTTGAGGTCATAAGGGATAAAAAAACGGAAACTCCATTAATTTACTACTTCGGTGCCCATATTTCCTATGGCGAATTTGAGGAGTACACCAATGCCATTGCCGCACAGATTTCAGCCTACTGCGACCCTGGAGATACTATAGCCATAATAGCAGAGAATATACCACAGTTTCCCATGGTCCAGTATGCCGCGTGGAAAAATTCATGCATATTCATTCCATTGAGCCCGATTGATTCAGAAGCTGAAATAATCTCAAAACTTAAATTTACCGACACACATATGGTTATAATCAGTAGCGAATTCAGGGATAAATTCTCAGGAATAAAATCATTAAATGGCATGCACATCCTTTATACATCCCCGGAAACATTCGGAAAAATGCCCCCGGAATTAAGAAATAAATTCATTCATGGCGAACAGTTAGAAGAACTGGTTATCAGGAAAAAACCGGTTTTCAATGGTTATCTTCCGGATGTGAACGACACCGCGATGCTCGTTTTCACCTCGGGGACAAGTGGCAGGCAGAAGGCTGCTGTAATCAGGCATAAAAATATTTATGCAGCCTCATATATATACCGTGAATGGTATGCAGTATCCGGAAAAGATAAGAATCTGTGTATCGCCCCGTTTTTCCATATAACCGGACTCATATTCGGAATATCACTCACGGTAATTTCAGGGGCATCCATGGTATTAACTTACAGATTCGATGCAATGAATACCCTTGAAACCATAGAATCAGAACAGACGACAATAACCATGTTCGTTGCAACGGCGTACAGGGCCATGCTAAATTCCTGGTCTGGCATAGAGGATATCAAAAATATGATTTCTTCCATGAGGTTATGGTCTGCAGGGGGAATGCCCATGCCGGTTAAAACCCAGTATGAATGGAAAGCCATGGCAGGACAATGGATACATATGGCATATGGCCTGACTGAAAGCACATCACCTGTGACATTATGGGAATATCCATATTCAGGGGAATTGCTGACCTACAAAGGTGTCCTTACAGCCGGAAAACCTGTTTATTACACAAAACTATTCCGCGGAAAGGATGGAGAATTAACAGTTTCCGGACCACAGATCGTTGATTCATATTTTAAGAATCCTGAAGATACCGCAAAATCATTCTGCAGAAAAGGGTTGAAAACTGGGGATGTATGCCACATAGATAAGGATAGATCTGTGTTTATTATTGACAGGAAGAAGGATCTTATCGACGTTTCCGGATATAAGGTGGTACCTGCCGAAGTTGAGGGAATTATAAGGAAAAACCCCTATGTGGAGGATGCCGTGGTTATCGGAGAGCCTGATGAGTATAAGGGAGAAGTACCTGCTGCATATGTTAAACTCAATGGAGAGGTAACCTCCTATGAAAATATAAAGGAAAATATTCTTGAAACATGCAGAACGGAACTGGCAAGATACAAGGTTCCGGCCAGGGTTATATTTGTCCGGGAAATGCCACTGAATGCATCCGGAAAAATCAAAAGGTCCGGTATAAAATCCATGGAGGTGGTTTATCAATGATAAGGGGTTTTGCAGAGGCAGTTTATAAGAATTATGATGGAAGTGTTTATGATTTAATGACCGAGGCTCTAGAAAAAGCCCTTGAAATGGCAGATTTAGAACGAAGTGATATTGATGGCTTCATGACTACATTCCTCCCGGGAGTATTTGATGGGAACATATACATGCACTTTTTCCCGGATCAGATCTGTAGCTATTTAGGCATTACTGCGAAATATATCGACTCACTGGAATACGGGGGGCCATCCGTGCTATCAGCTTTATGGAGGGCTGAAAGGCTGATAAAGGAGGGAATAGCTGAGAACATACTTCTGCTCTTCGGGGGCAAGGGTTCTGATGTAAGGAAGAGGAAGCAGACTGTGGATTCATTTGAAAAACTCTATCCAGAGGTAACAAACACACCATACAGGCATTTAATAAATCTATATAATAGCATGAATCCGGTTTCTGATTATGCCCTGGTAGCAGAGAGGCATAAAAAAATATACGGTTCAACAGATTCCCAGAGGGCAGAACTGATTGTAAAGCAGAGGCAAAATGCAAATAGATCAGGGTATTCAATGTTTACTGGAGACCTATCGGTGGATGATGTACTCAGGTCATCAATAGTATCATCCCCATTGCATTTGCTGGAAATTGTATATCCTGTGGATGGCTTCCATGCCTTTATAGTATCCAGAAAGCCAGGAAAACTCAGGGAAATAAAAATACAGAACTATGGCGAGGCCCATCAGAGCCTTCTACCGCCCGAAGTAGATGATATAACTATCACACCTGCCGCTGAAAGCTCGAAGGATTTCAGGAATGAAATATCTAAATGTGATTTTTACGAGCTTTATGATTCGTTCAGCATTACTGTAATGCTTCAGCTGGAAAATACCGGCATAGTGCCTGCGGGGCAGTCCGGTAAATTCATTGAAAAAAATTCAATATCAGTGGATGGTGCCCTGCCACTGAATACAGGCGGTGGCAGCATCAACCGGGGGCAGCCCGCATATATGAGTGGCAGTGTTCTCCTGTATGAGGCACTTCTGCAAATGAATGAAATGGCTTCTGGAAATCAGGTAAAAAGTCCGGGAAAGGTATTCATCAATGGAATAGGGGGATGGTCCAGAAACCATTCGGTTTCATTAATTCTGGGTGATTAAATGAGAATAGATGAGATATTTAATGAATATGATAAGATGTTTGTTAGCAATAAGATGCCGTTCATAAAGTGCAAAATGTGTGGCAGGAATTATTATTACCCCAGAGCTGTATGCCCATTTTGCGGAAGCAACAACATAGAAATAGCTGAATCATCAGGTACCGGAGAAATTTATTCCTGTACAGAATTCAACCATGGCTTTTACGGCATAATAAAGTTCCAGGAAGGTTTCGGGTCCTATATGAATATTGATGGAAATATTGTTTCAACTGGCAGAAAGATACATGTTAAATTCAAAGAAATTAAAGGAAAAGTACTTCCATATGCGTTCCTTGACTGATGGTTAAGGTATATCAATAATAGCAATGCCACTGTTCACTGGTATCTATCAATTATATTTTCTATGCATTTTATTACAATTTCAAAATCACCCATATTCTCTTTTATGAATGTATACGCCAGTTTATCATCTATCTTACCATATCTGTGGACAACGACATTCCTGAAACCTTTCATGTTTTTCATCAAATTTCTTACACTTATACTTATAATGTTTTTATGCTCTAGATTATCTATCATGGAAGAATCGTCTTCAGGTATTCCTAACTCTAAATCTGCATTGATTATATAGAAAATGTCAATTAAATTTTCAATGGCATACTCAATCCTTTTGTATATTCCATCCTTAACAATGCCTAGATTTTGAAATTCATCAAAAGAAGCGGGAAGGTTATCACTTATCAATTCTAAACTTTCCAGGATTTCTTTTATTTTATTTTTTATTATGTCTTTTCTCATTGTATCTTCTCCATGTTTATATAATCATAATATCCACGTTTATAGTCCTCATAGTCCTGTATCGTACTTCTAAAAATATCATAAATCTCTTTATCTTTACAGTAGAGTATTCTACCTTTCAAAACGCTGGCCCGGATATACAGCGGGAGATCCTGAAATATATGGATATCAAAAATATCATTTACCTGACTCAGAACCTTCAATCTAAATTCACTTCTCTCCTTCACGGATCCTTCATAATAAATGCACAAATCTATATCTGAACCATTGTGGAATGTGTTATTAGCAAACGAACCATAATTGATTATAAATTTTATTTTATTTTGTTTATCCAATTTTTTTATAAGATCAACAGTATCGTTTATCCAGCCGTTATACATCAAAAACAAATTATAAACAATATTAATAACTTTCTCTTTTTCTGTTCACTTATAGGTTGAAAGAAAATGAATTCTGGGTTATTGCAAAATAAGAAATTTCCATAAAGGTATTACGTTTATATTTCCATATTTTTCTTCATCATATGTCACTAAAAGTGGGCTTTCTACT
>JAKAAE010000156.1 GCA_021797225.1 Thermoplasmata archaeon
CATCTGTTCCTTTGACTTATAGATTCCAAAAATGGCAGGTCCCTTTCCACTTCTTCCTGCAATAAATGCACCGGTACCCAGTATTTTTTTAATTTTTTTGCTATCGCGCCCGTTATCAAAAATGCAACCGTTTAGCATCATAGCTTCATAAATTTTGCCATCATATAAAAGACTCTCAATCCTGTTATAAAAATTTGTATACTGTGAAAAGTCCATATTTCCCAGATTTATGCTTTTAATAGTTTTTTTTCCTGTACATATTATGACAAAGTCTTCACTCAACTTCTGCCTGGATAGCAATGTGAAACTCCTGTTATCGGTTATGCAGTAACCGCCATAATATGACATTGCTAGATCATCCATAGCTCCTGTTACAGATGTATTATTATAAATTGATGCTTTCGCCGCGATTTTCAAAATTTCTTCATCGGAAAAATTAATAGCATTCATTTTGAACAGCCCGAAAATAATTGATATTGCCATAGCACTACTGCTTTTAAGCCCATTACCTGGTGGAATCATACTCCTCACATTTATTCTATAATTTCCGGATATAATATACCTGTCCCTAATATAATGAACCAATTTCTCCACTTCTGGCGATGGAAAAATATCAATATCTGAAGAAGTAATCTCAGTATTCATGGGAAGTTTCAGTGAAGCAGCCGCTCCGTGTCCATTTACAAAAGCAGAAAGAACAGAAATTCCACCGTTGGTTTCAATAATCATGTACTATCATTGGATAATATTATTTTATTTTTTCATAAAAAATTGTTCTGAACTCATTATATGGCACCGAAACATCATATAATTTTTTCAGGGTTTCCATTCCCTGTCCAATGAACATATCCGTTCCATTTACAGCCTTACCCCCCTTCAATTTTACGGTCTTCAAAAAAGGAGTTTCCTGTGGATTATAAATAATATCTATACCTGTAATCCCGTTTAATATCTTCTCCTCAGTAATTGCCATTCTTTTATCAGGATACATCCCCAGCGGTGTACAGTTTATTAAAATATCATATTCTTTTATATCGTCGTATCTTGAGGATACAATACCAGGAATAACATTTGAGCCCGGTGTTCTGGATGCTATAGAGATATCAGCACTGTAATTCGTTTTAATGGCATATGCCACGGTTCTCGCTGCCCCACCGGTTCCCATAATTACAACCTTTTTACCATCTAATTCTATTTTGTTATTTTTAAGGAGTAATAAATATCCCTCATAATCACTATTGTATCCAATCAGCTTTCCGTCTATATTTTTAACCAAGTTTGTCGATCCAGTTGCTGAAACTACGCGATCCATTGTATCAACCAGCCGTGCCGAGATCTCTTTGTATGGAGCCGTAATATTGAAACCTAGCATTTCTTCCCTGGCAAATTCAAAAAATCCCTCAAGGTTTTCTCTGTGCAAATTAATGGCAAGATACATTGAATTTATTCCATGTATTTTAAAAATTTTACCGTATATATCCTGTCCAGTCGACTGCCCAACCGGAGCACCAATAAGTCCCGAAAATTTCATATTCCATCCCTGTAAAGATTAATGTATCTGCGCAACTGCTGAAATTCTATTTCCCCGATGGAGGAAGTTCCATTTCCTCCAAGCATGACCATGTTCAGTTTGCCCCGTTCAACCTTTTTGTCATTTTTCATATAACTTATTAATTTATCTGTTTCAATTTCCCTGAAGTTGATCAGTGGAATACCATAACGTGCCACAGCATCCCTGATTTCATCATGCAGCATTCCGGAATATCCAGACTTGTAGGCTATATAGCTTTCAAGTATCATGCCATTGGCAACTGCTGTTCCGTGTGATATTGCATTTCCGGTGTATGATTCAAGCGCATGCCCTATGGAATGCCCGAAATTTAATAGATATCTAATCTTTCTTGTATCAAAGAAATCATCAGAAACAACATTTAATTTTATTTCTGTACTTTTTTTTATTATGTACTGAAGTCTCTTCTCACAGTATATGGATTCTAGGTTATTTTCGGTGAAATACTTGAAAAGCCCGGCATCCATTATCAGGCCCATTTTTATTGCCTCGGCTATTCCATCCCTGAGAAGTGCCGGATCTGAATTAAGAAGAAAGTCTGTATCGCTGAATGTTGCCTCAGGATTGTAGAACGTACCTATGACATTTTTTATATTCATAAAATTTATGGCATTCTTGCCTCCTATGGAACTGTCCACCTGGGCCAGCAGGGTTGTCGGTATTCCCAAATAATGAACACCTCTCTTGTAAACGGAGGCGGCGTAACCTGTAAGGTCCCCCAGAGTTCCACCCCCTATATAAGAAATTGAAGAATTGCGTTCAACCTCCATTCTAATCAGTTTCCTGAATACTGCATTGAGCGATGCTATGGACTTTGCCCTTTCACCGTCCGTGATAAAGGATTTTGTAGAACTTATGGCTCTGATTTTCTTTGGATATATCTTCCTTATAGCTGAACTTACGAAGGTAATATTGCCACTATATTTTTCCATTGTCCTGTTAATTTCCATTTCAAGTCCGGACCCGATGTATATTTTTATATCCTTTCCGTTTATGGTCCTTTCCAGCACTTCCATGTTTTATAATGTCAATGTATTATATTTACCAATCGCTTGTAGAGGTACAGCGTTCATTCAATATAAAAAAATATAACTACATTTAGAATATTACCATTCTATGCTTCTTTTTGATGATTATAAAAAGGATTTACTTGAAGAAATCAAAAAAATATACAGTGTATCTCAAAATGACATGGATATAAATGGTGACTACGGCGATTTCACACTTAAAATCTTTAAATTCCAGAATGAGAAAGAAGAGGTATACAGTAAAATCAAATCCGCTCTGAATAAAGATTACATTGAAAATATCGAGCTCCAGGGGAATTATATCAATTTTTTCATTAAACCAGGCAAAATGTTCAACGTAGTTGAAGACTCCATTGAAACCTTCGGGATGTATCCCAACACATTTCAGGATACCTCTAAAGCTCTTATAGAGCATACGAGCTCAAATCCCACTGGTCCGATACATGTTGGCAGGATAAGAAACTCAATAATAGGAGATTCAATATACAGGATAATAAACCGTTTCGGAACAAGATCATGCACCCAGTATTTTGTTAACGATTCTGGAAAACAGGTTATTTCACTATATCTGGGCCATGTAAAATATCATAAGGGGGAGGAAATGACCGTGGAAAATCTCCTGGATGGCTATCAGAAGATATACTCGAACATGGAAAAGGATCAGAGTATTAAAAAGGAAATACAGGACCTTGATGAGAGGTATGAGAAGGGTGACAGGGAATTAATCAGTGATATACAGAAAACGGCATCAATAGTTCTGGAATCAATTACTGCATCTCTGGAAAAACTTGGAATACACATTTCAACTTACGTATGGGAATCCAATTTTATCCTCTATGGAGAGGTGGCCGCATTAATGGATCAATTATCTGAAGAACTTAAATCCGAGGGAAATGCGAAATACCTTGAAATCGGGGATAAAAAAATATTTGTGACAAGACAGGATGGGACATCTCTATATTTTGCCAGAGACCTTGTATACCATATGTTTAAATCACAAAATTTTGACTGGGTTATAGATGTACTCGGCGAGGATCACAAAGATCATGCAAAGAACCTCGACTATGTACTCCATAATTATCTGGATTTTCCCTCCAAAATAGATTATCTATTTTACGGATTCGTATCTCTGGAGAGTGGAAAAATGTCAACAAGAAAGGGAAATATAATCACTGTCAATGATTTATATGAAAAAGCAGTTGAAGAATCGGAAAAGATAATAAGAGAGAAAAGGCCAGATTATCCAGAGGAAACTGTAAATCAAATCAGCAATGCCGTGGCATCTTCATCAATAAGATTCAACATAGTGAAAATAAACGCAAA
>JAKAAE010000157.1 GCA_021797225.1 Thermoplasmata archaeon
CCTACAATAGAACCCAGTGATTACGGTGGATATTTTGACAAGGAGCCACTGGATCGATCATTCACTGTAAAACAGGAAATAATTAGAAAATTAGAGGGATTAAATTATTTCCCGGAGGCATCGCATCATGAGGTAGCATATGGGCAGCACGAAATTGACGTTAAATATTCTGATGCCATAACAATGGCAGATAGAATAATAATGATAAAAAGCGTTGTAAAGGAAACAGCCAATGCATATGGGTATTACGCTACCTTTATGCCGAAACCCATAAAAGGCGTTAATGGCAATGGAATGCATGTGCATCAGAGCATATTCTCAGGAGATGAAAATCTGTTTTACAAGGAATCTACAAAACATGGATTAAGTGAGTATGCAATGCACTATCTGGGTGGAATATTGAAGAACGTGAAATCAGCATCCATGGTACTGGCATCAACCGTAAATTCATATAAAAGGCTTATTCCCGGGTACGAGGCCCCGGTATACATTGCATGGGCAAACAGAAACAGGAGCGCACTGGTTAGAATACCATCGGCAGCCCCGAAGGGAAAGAGGCTGGAGCTCAGGTACCCGGATTCAGCCGGAAATCAGTACTTGCAGTTCGCGGCCATAATAGGTATGGGTTTGAATGGCATTGAGAATAAGATAGATCCACCAGATTCAATAGAAAAAAATATTTTTGAAATGAGCAGTGACGAAAGGAAAAATTATGGCATAGAGTCCATGCCAGGGTCGCTGGGACAGGCCATAACAGCATTCAAGGAAAGTAGCTTAATGAAGGAAATATTCGGTGATTATATCTATAACAATCTTATCAGAATCAAGGAAAGTGAATGGGCAGAGTTCAGGCAGTATGTAACGGACTGGGAAATTGATAAATACCTGGATATTTATTAATTTTCAATAAAAGTCTCATCTGAATCTGTTATTTCCATTTTATCTATGTGCATTAAGCCTTCAGGTATATATTTATATCTTTCTAATAAGTCCGCTTTACCGTGTATTTTAACAATTTCAAGGGGAGCTGCCATTGACATCTTCTTCTGACTTTTCAGATTTCTGATTTTGTCTATTATATTTATTATGTAATCAATTCCCTCTTCGCTGTACAATAAACTATAATCAAATTCCGGATAACTTTCAAGTGCTATGCTTGATACCCCCGGGTTCATCTGGTGATACAGTTCTTCTGTTATAAATGGCATAATAGGAGAATACATCTTCAGTACATTTTCCATTATATAGAATGCAGTATACAGTGTTTCGCCCCTTCTATCCGGTTTTGATGCCTCGCTTTTTATTATTTCAAGATAATTATCGCAGTAAAGGTTCCAGAAAAATTTATCAATGGCTATCCTGGCCTTCATTACTTCATTGTTCTCCATGTATTCCGTTACCTCCTTTACCGTATGCTCCATTTTTGATATTATCCATTTATTTACAGGGAAATTTATATCTGTCTTTTCAGGTATCTTATTATCTGAAAGGAGCATTATAAGTTTCAGGGAATTCTCGAGTTTAATAACAGTCTTCCTTCCACGCATTAAGTCCTGCTCCCTAAGTTTGATATTCTCGCCCTGCATGGTAGTTGATGCCCAGTATCTTAATGCATCTGCACCATAGGTCTCTATTATTGACTTCGGTTCCACTATGTTGCCCTTGCTCTTGCTCATCTTCTGACCGAAAGGATCATAAACATTGCCGCTTATAATTATTTTTTTCCATGGTATCTTGCCATAATGAAGATATGATCTCAGTATGGTTGTAAATGCCCATGATGTTATTATATCATGTCCCTGGAATCTTGCATCCATGGGGTATAGATCCATGTGGTTAATATGTGATAGATACAATGTTGGACTCAGTGAGGACGTTGCCCATGTGTCCATAACATCTGTTTCCGGTGATAAATCTGAAGAACCGCATTTAACACATTGCCTTTTTTTATCATCTAGCCTCGGGTCCACAGGCAGCTCACCCCTGTCCGCAAATATTATTTCGCCACATTTATTGCAGTACCATACAGGAAATGGGACGCCGAAATATCTTTGTCTGGATATACACCAGTCCCACTTTAATCCGGTTACCCAGTTATTGTATCTGGTTTTCATATGTTCAGGTATCCATTCAATTTTATTTCCGAATTCTATTAATTCATCCTTGATATCCAGGTCTTTTATATACCACTGCTTGCTGATGCCTATCTCTATGGGTGTTCCACATCTTTCATGAGTATTCACTGAATGCTTTATTTTCTCTATTTTTATCACATAACCTTTTTCTCTTAGCATGTCAAGTATGGTTTTTCTAGCATCCTTGATGGAAAGATTATTTATTATTTTCCCGTCATTGATTTTATTATTTTTAAGTATTACTCTTGCTTTTATTCCATATTTTTTCCACAGTGACAGATCATTCTGATCTCCGAAAGTGCATAGCATTTCGGCACCGGTTCCGAACTCCCTATCAATGGACTCATCCGCTTTTATTTCTACCTTATAGCCATATAGCGGTACCTCTACTTCCCTGCCTATCATATGACTATATCTGCTATCATCAGGATTTACAAATATGGCAATGCACGCTCCCAGCATTTCAGGTCTGGTTGTTGCTATTTCAATCCCGTTAAAATTTAAATAAACAAGTTCAGTGTTGATTATAGCATCCTTCATCTCTATCTGTGAGATTGCTGTACGGCATGTGGGGCATGTTATATATGGTGCTTCGTCTCTGTATGCCCTTTTCTTTTCCGCAAGCCCCATGAACATTTCCTGTGATAATTTTATTGAAAAGTCTGAAGATGTATCTATATAATTTTTGAAATCGGCACTCAATCCCGTATCATACCACGCCTGATAGAGATCCTTTTCGGCTTCTCTACTTACTTCTTTACATATTTCTATGTAATCTTTCAGTGGCGTGTTATCAATTGTTACTTTTCTTTCCTTTTCCACAAAACGCTCAGTGGGAAGGCCGTTATCATCAAATCCCCATGGATAAAATACATTAAATCCCTTCATCCTTTTGTACCTTGCAATAAAATCCTGCTGGGGATATGAAAAAGCATGGCCAACATGCATTTTTCCTGAAACAGTTGGGGGTGGTGTATCTATGGTATAATTTTTCTCTCCCATTTTAAATTTGAATATGTCATTACTGTACCAGTAATCTTTCCATTTTTTTTCATTAGCCACGGTATCAATCATATACCATCTTAATGTATCATCCAATAATATATTTTTTTGTATTCATCTTATCGTAAATGCATGTTTTATATATGCTGGTTCAGATCATGTCTTTTATAGTATCCAAAATTCTATTCCTCTTATTTTTTATAGATGAAATATTGGTATCAACTATCTTTTCAACAAATTCAAAATCCGTATAAGTTGTTATATCTAAAGGTTCATAAGGTTTTAGCTGTTTTCCGGATCTTATCATGTCTCCAACAGTCCTGTATGATTCTTTCCAGTTTCTTCTGGAGTTGAAATTCAATTTTGAATTATATGTTGCGTATATTGAATTCCCTATGATTTTCTCAGAAGCTTCTCTGTTAAATTTTATTCCTCCAAAGAGATCTGGAAAACCATTCAGTATGGATTTCAACTCTATCATAAATGGAATAATTTCATCCTTTAATACCTGAAAATCCCTATGGTATCCAGTAGTTTTGTTTATGATTCCTGAATAAAGAAGATTCATCAGAGATACTGACTTTGCGGCATAACCCTGGAATATCTCAAGAAAATCCGGATTTACCTTATTTGGCATCAAAGAGCTTCCGGTTACATAGCCCGGTGGTAGTTCTATAATTTTCATTTCATCACCGCTGAAAATTATCATATCCTGGAATAT
>JAKAAE010000158.1 GCA_021797225.1 Thermoplasmata archaeon
TCCTTCAGGCATATCAGGTATGTCATTCCTGCACCTGTGGGTATGTATGTAAGAGCTGTTTCTGCCACCATATCGGGCTTATCAGCTGTTTCCAGTTTTATTTTATCATTCAATATATGCCTGTGAACAGGCAGCGTTAGATTATTTTCCCTCATTATCTTATACACTGTTTTCCTGTTTATACTGATTCCACTGTTCCTTAACAGTGCCCATATCCTTCTATAGCCATATGTTATCCTTTCACTGCTTAATTCAATGATTTTATCAACTGTATTTTTGCCTTTCCCTGTTTTATATCCCTTCCTGTTTACCTTCCTGCTTAAATTATAGTATATGAATGACCTGGGCATTCCTGTAATGTATGATATTCTTTTTAAGGGCATTTTACTGGAAAGTTCTATTGCTGACATTACCTTCTTTTAAGTTTTTTTAAATGTTTCTATTGCCATTGCCTGGTCTCCCACCAGCCTTTTAAGTTCATCAACTTCCCTTTCCAGTGATATATCAGGCTTATTTCCTGACAATCTCTGTTTTGCACCTTCAAAGAACTCTTCCTTCCATTTGTAAAACAGTGATGGTGCTATATTGTATTTCCTGCATATCTCTGCTATAGTTTCATTGCTGTTAAGCGACTCCATTATAATATTGAATTTTTCCTCACCTGTTCTTATATTCCTCATTATAACGCACCCCTGTTAATACTGTAATAATATTCTACAATATTTATATATTCCTTTTCATAACTGTCCAAATTATTAATGGGCCATACCACAGAGTCCTCATCAAGATCCTTTCCCTCTAATCCCTTTCTTTCTCCTTCTAAGAACTGATCCTTCCATTTATAGAACATTGATACTGCTATTCCATGGTTCCTGCATATCTCTGCTATTGTAATATTAGGATTCTGGAATGATTCCATTATAATATTATACTTCTCCTCACCGGTCCATATTCTTCCAGGCATTTAGATTACGTCCATTATATATTTATATAAATTATTCGTTATATATATCTCTTTAGATGTGTATAAGTTTAAACTAACCATAACCAGTGCATGTACCTTATTCTTCTTCAAGGTTCGTTCTTCTCCCAGGGAATGCCTGTACCTTACAAATGTTCTTATGTTTTCTATTTCTTCTGATGGTATGTATATTTCCTTTAATGCATTGATCCTGTAAAGGTATGCAGGTTTGTATGAATCTTCCCTGTCAGTTTTCTTAAAACCATCTATTGCTGATATTTTATCAGGATTTATCAAATGTATTTTATAATTTAATTTCATTAACTCCTTTGGCAAATATTTCCCAGAGGTAGATGATTCTATTATAATGTCATGTTCCTTATAATCATTTAAAAAATCATCCAGTACAGGAATTTTATTTTCCATGTTCCTCTATATAACTAGCTCTCCATTATCATTTAATACCGTAGCATATATGGAATTTATGTACATCCAAGCCGATTACCATTTAATCACCTCCGAGTGGTTCTGTGAGATTCAGAATCGTAGATTCGACAAACTCCTATTCACCTTATTTTTAAGGTAAGTACCGAAGATTGACGATATATATTTAAAGATGTTTAAGTTATAGGGAGAGATAAGCATGTCAGAGCCGAAGGATACAAATGTTGCTATATATTCAGATAATAGATTGCGCTTTCTCGGGGGTGGGGAGATTACACTCATAGATATGGCGAACTATTTTAGTGGCTTGGGAATAAACACGTTCCTATACGATGATTCACAGAGTTCAGATATGTCTAGAATAAGTGAATATAGCTTGATACAACTTATCAAAGCCTCGTATAGGTCTGTTCCATATACTAGAGCTGGTTTTCCAACGCTATATCATCCTATGCCACAAAAAAACACCCTTTCAATGCACATGGTCAATTTCGTATCTATACATCGCCTTCCTTCAAAAAAATACCTGGAGGATATCTCAAAGCTCACTTCAAAAGTGGTTCTCAGTTGTCATGGTATAGGTGTGCAACGGAGGTACCCTTACAACTTTCTTGTTTTCTTTTATCAGCTGTATATGAGGTATCAAATCAGAAGAATATCACGTACCGTTAACGCTTCTAAAAATGTTAGTTTCCAAGTTCTAACACTTTCAGTCGCATCTATTTTTTCCCGTTATGGAATTAATTTTAGTAAGATTGCAGTAATACCTAGTGGTCTTGACATCATTGAGTACAAAATAGGTAAAAACGACAGTGTTTTTACGGTTATATTTATGGGAAGAGTGAATAATCTCCAAAAAGGGATAAGAAGACTTATATCAGTAGTAAGGACCCTAAACAAACTTAAACCTGTAATCCGGGTGATTGCAGTAGGTTCTGGTCCCGACCATACTCTACTTGAAGGATTGCATTGTGAAAACTTTCACTACTTTGGATACGTTGACTCTAAGAAAAAAATGGAATTATTAGCTAATGCCAATCTTCTACTGATCACATCTAACATGGACCCGTTTCCCTTAGTTTGTATTGAAGGCCTATTCTCTGGCCTACCAGTAGTTTCAACACCTGTGCCAGGTCCCGAGGAAATTTTTTCTATGATACCGGACTCTGGCATGATTGCTGGGTTCTCACCCAGAAAACTTGCAAAATATGTTATCTCCTATTATGATCAGTGGCTTGGGGACAAAGAGGATTATTATAGGCGTAAGATGGAAAGGAGCACTGCCTCTAAGGGCAAATACAACCTCGATGCCATGAACAGTAACTATCTTAAACTTGCTATAAGTCTTTCTGGAGCAGAGCAATCAAATCATAGTATCGTGTAAAGTCAGATTGTCCGTATGTCTGATGTATGTATTAAATTTCTTTTCCTTTGTTTGTCAAGACTTTTATTAAGATAAATTATTAGTAATATATCGACCAAATTTAAATTATGAGTTGGTGTGTGTATTTTGCTGGTGATATTGGGAAGGTGCTAAGGAATTCAACAATCTTTAATGAGTACATCGAAACATATGTGAAAAATTGTATATCTCTGTAGTCTTCTTCCGACGGCACGGCATTCAGGTGAATTAAGGATTGTTATTGGATGGGAATCCGGATCATAACGGAGAAATAGAACATAAATCCAAAGGAGAGAGGTGAGTTATCATGGAATTTATTAATCTCACAGTAAGAACTGCTATTGCAAATGTTTAGTTCACATATTCGGTCAATGTTGCAATTAACGTGTATGACAGACGCAGGGTATGTCTATGACCAAACATTGGAAATCTAGACTGCGAACTGTACATATAACCAGGTAGCGAAAAGCCTAGTATATCAAATGATGGCTGTGTTGATGAAGCATATTTTGCTCTACGATGCGGAAAAATATGTTGATTCACATTGTCCAGAGCACGACAGTCATAACAAATAATGCATAAAGTTGTCATAAAATTGTAGTGCTTTCATGTCAAATCATTACATTGCACCACCGGCTTTTAAAACTTGCAACGACTTAATAAATATTATGATATCCTGTAATTAGTTCCCATATATATCTATTGTTCCTTAACATTTAACTTGCCTCCCTTTTCTTCATATGCCATGGCAGGTGTTACAACCGGCCTTCCATCTATGGATAATGACATATGCCTTCTCTTATAATTATAGTAATACACTACCTCCTCCCATGTGGAGAAGTAAGGCTTCAATGGCTTTACTGTTCCATTAAACCTCTCTAATTTTCCATTGGTCTGTGGATGGTCTACCCTTGCTAATATGTGTTTTATTCCATTGCTATCAAGGTATTCCTGGAACTTATTATGGTCTCCAGGTATACCATTCTTTCCATTTGAGAAGAACTGTGTACCATGGTCTGTAAGTATTTCTAATGGTTTGCCGTATAATT
>JAKAAE010000159.1 GCA_021797225.1 Thermoplasmata archaeon
ATGGCATCATAGAGAGAAAGGTCACGAAGTTCGGTTCTGGAGCAAAGGTGGATTGCCCCAAGGAGTTCCTTGGCAGTAGGGTTTATTTAATAATAACAAGGGACGAGGAATAGTGTCCTACACTCAAAATAAGTTGAAAGGTTAAATATCCTTTAGTAATAAACTAAAAGTGAAAACCGGGGGAAATAAACTTCTATTAATAAACATGGTAATGCTTCTATCTGTTACATTTACAATGAGATCATCAACCAACATGCTCATGACCGTGGTCCCTGTGTTTACCAAATATGTCATAGATGCCGATGTGCTATTCGTGGGCTTAACCGCAACATTATATGGTATCGGCGGCATGGTTTCAAATGTGTTTGTAAATGGGAGGATAAGCGTTGATAAAACACCAAAGGTTGTTTTTGCATTTCTTACTGTTATGACACTTGGGATATTCTTCTATATATTCTCAAGTAACGTTTATGAGGTTTTCATACTTTCTGCAGTTACTGGACTATCAATGGGCGTTGTCCAGCCTCTATTAATGACGATTACAAATGCAATAGCTCCACCGGGTAAAAGAGATAGATATATAGCTGCATACACAGCATCATTATCACTGAGCCTTATATTCGGTGTTCTGGTTGAGGGTGTGGTAATATCTTCAATAGATATCAGATATGCTTTTGTGATTTTCTTCTTCATAGCAATGGTATCATCTGTGATCATGTTCTTCCTTGCTAGAAACATGCATATTCCGGCAAAATCAACAAAAACAAGATCTTTCAGGGAGATTATTTCACGGGCATCAATATCACTTCATCAGGGTAAGGTTTTATTTGCAATGTTCGGGAATATTTCATACGCATTCCCCTTCATTCTCCTGATAACCTATGGTAGCATAATAGGAAAAGAATATAACGGCATTGAACCCGGCACATTTCTTTACCTGCTTGCCTTATTTTACGGTGTTTCTTTTATTTCCAGAATAATTCTATCCGCAAGGCAGGTCAAAAATAAAGAATACCTCATGTATGCGGCCTATGCAGCAAGTATATTTGGATATATTCTTATTGGAATAGATACAGGAATAATAATGTTCATAGCAGCTCTTCTGATTCTTGGATTTCCCCACGGCTCCATATTTCCGCTTTCCACTTCTTATATAGCCGAAAGTGTTGATATGGAATATATGAATATAGTTTATTCAGTATTCCTTTTAATCATGGATGTTATAGCATTTTTAATTCCTTTCATATTCGGATTGATTTCTGACCTGTATACAATAAAAATAGCAATATATGTTACATTGGCTCCAATGGCATTTCTTATAATACTTTCAGTAGGAATCAACATAAAGGACAATAAAGCTAAGCGAGAAACTTTAGCAGCATCGAAGACATAAAAAAATTTATCTTATGCCGAATTTTGATGCTATCTCAACCATATCCGATACGTAATCACTGAAGAATTTAAGTATGTCTCTGGATGTTATTATTCCAGATATTTCTCCATCATCAATTACTAGTAAACGCCTGATTCCATTTTTTGCCATGAGATTTGCAATCTTCTCCATTGGAGTATCCGAGGGAACAGATGTTAAAGGTGCCGTCATAATTTCACTTAATTGAACCTTTGCCGGATTTTTATTCTTAGATACTATTTTATTGATGAAATCCCATTCAGTAACTATCCCTTCTGGAACCTTGCCAGTACCTATTATAAGGAAACCCTGCTGTTTCTCTGCCATTATCTTAGAACCCTCCAGAGTATTCATATTTCCCTCCACAATCTGGCAGTCCTTTCTCATTATATCCTCAGCATAAAGCACCATAATCAATAATTATGTGTTGATATTTAAAATAGATGTTCTGGAAATATAAGACTACTAACCGTTTATTATAATCCAGATTCTCCATTCGTAGGTTCAATATTCGTATTATTGTTGTTTTTCCTGGAACTAATAATATGAAATGCAGAACTAACCGGATACGGATCTTTATTTTATTTAATACCATAAGTATGCCAGTTAATTATCATTTGATAAATATTTACCAATGGTAAGTTTCAGGTATTGAGCCACATCAAGAACAATTTGACTATCTTTATTTGAGTTTAACCGGTAAATAAATGAAACAGTTAAAATATAATTCCTCAATTATGACCAGTGAACAATTGAAACTTGCAATCATAGGGTCAATGAATCTAGAATTCGCAGGCGGTGGTGAGGAAAACGCAAAGGATATTGCGGAGCTCTTTACACGCCAGGGATACGATGTTACATTATTTGGGGCCGGGATTCCCAGAGGATATGATGGTAAAATAAAAGAATATAACTTTAACTATATTCCCAGTGCTTTTCCATTTGATATTATGGCATCAGGCACCGTATTGAAGGTATCAAATATTTTGTCCATGGGCTTAATAGGAATTTACACCTCAAAGCAGATATATGAAAGGATAAAAGGCTTTGACGTGTATTATTTCATTTCACCCACAATTATGTTCAGGACAGTGGGTTACAGACTTATTAAAGAGGGCAAAACAGTTATACTGGGAAATCATGGTACATTCTTTGAGGTTCTCGATACCTTGGGTACATTTTCACGGGCATACTCAAGAATTCTCACAAAGCTTATTTTCCACAAATTTTTAAAACATAATGTAAATTTTTTTGTGCACACACAGAATAAATTCCAGGCCCAGTATTACAGGAAAATAAAATTCAATCCTGAATACATCAGGGAAATACCGTATAACAATGTAAAATTCAGCAATTACGGATGCTTCAATAACGATGAATTCTCTGTGGTTTACCTGGGGAGACTCATGGAAAGCAAGGGAGTAGACATCCTGCTTGCCCTGGAAAAAATATCTGATGTGAATCTGCACATTATTGGAAAAGGGCCTTATATGGATAAATTAATAAAAATGAAAAATAACAATACAGTTATACATGGTTATGTAACATCAGAAGAAAAAGTAAGGCTTCTTGCAGGCAGTGATGTAATGATCGTTCCATCAATCAACGAATCCCTCTCCATATCAGCCATTGAAGGGCTTGCTTCCGGACTTTACCTTATAGTTTCTTTAACCTCCATGGGACCAAGATACATCGTAAGGCAGGACAATATATTCGGCGTTGCAGTGCCAAGAAATCCAAGGACATTTCTCAAGGAAATAAATAGAATAAAAGAAATAAAGGAAAGAAATAAAACAGATTATTACAGGGAAAAAATTTTGAGAAAGGATATAGCATCAAAGATGTTCGATGCCGATATGGTTGACAGCCAATTGATACAATTATTCGCTGATGCAATTTCAAAAACAAATAAATAATTAATATCCTGCTGTACCTTTGACAATTTTATGAGGTGTGTATTTCTCCTCAATTTTTAATATATCACTGTTGCTGAGCCTGATCTGCATGGCTTCAATATCGTCATCCAGATATTCAGGCTTTGTGGCACCTATTACCGGAATAAATCCCTTGTGAAGTATGTATGCCAGTGCTAGCTGGGATACACTTATCCCCTTTTCAAGTGCCAACTCCTCCATGGATTCCATGACATCAAAATCAGCACTGCTGAAATATCTTGACTTCATAACAGGATATGTTTTTGTCCTTGTTGTCTCAGTATTTTCCCCCCGTCTGTATTTTCCAGAGAGGAATCCTGCTGCCAGTGGTGAAAAAGGGGAGTATGCGATTTTATGCTTGTTGCAGAAGGCTATGGTATCCCTCTCATCCTCACGGTATACAGCATTGTAATGATTCTGAACTATAACAGGCCTGATATTCTCCTTCAGATTAAGTACAGTATAGAATTCTGCA
>JAKAAE010000020.1 GCA_021797225.1 Thermoplasmata archaeon
CAGTCCGCACATTCAAAAATAAAATAATAGAGCAGAGAACTCCATTAAGGGTTCTTGGAAATAGATCTGATTTAATCAGAAAAAAAGAAATAAAATATATAAATATAGAAGATATACGTAATAACATAGCCAGAATAAAAATATGCGCAGAGTCAGGTACATACATAAAAGAATTAATAAATGGAGATAGTGGCAGAACAGTGCCAAGTTTATCTTCAATATGTAAGTCAAATTTGCAGGTAACAAGTCTGGATGTAGTAAATATAGGCAGGTGAATTAAAAATGACAAGAATGTCAAACGGAACCAGATCAGGTTCAAGGAGCAAGTTAACGAAAAGGATAAAGGAAAGAGGTATGCCAAAGGTGAACGATTTGTTAAAAACCTTTGATGTTGGTGATACTGTAGCAGTTGTTATAAATCCTGCTATACATAAGGGTATGCCCTTCCATAATTTCCAGGGCAGGACAGGCAAGATAATAGGAATGCAGGGCGATTGCTATGTGCTCAAACTTAAAATAGGGAGTACAGAAAGGAAGGTTATATCAGCACCCGTTCATCTCAAGAGGCTAAGCCAATGAAAATAACCTACAGGACAAACATTGAAATTTATAATACGTTAATAGACATAGAAAACAAATCTAAAAACGAGGCAGATACATTATCATATGTTGAAAATTTTTTAAAATATGATAAGAATATAAACATAAAGGAACTGGCTGGCAGCATAAATAAAGTTCACAAACTTCCGGAAGAGGCAATAATAAAGATAATTGATATAAAGCCGACTTCAAGGGAAGAGCTAATCGCAATATTAAATTCATATAGTATAAATCTTGATGATAAGTCCCTTGATGGTATAACTGACCTTATGCAGGTTATATAAATGGAAGAATACGCTTACATTATTGATTATCTTCCGCAGGGTAGGGCAGAAGATAAAAGTTTTAGAAAATCGCCTCTTGTACTTGCAATAGGTGAAAGTGAGTTCAAGCTACTGGAAATACTGCCAAAACCGGATGCCGTAATAGCTGTTGGTGACAGGATATATATAGGTAAATCCCCTGATTTAAGGGATAAAGTAATATCGATAAAGAGGAGGATTACATATAAGGAATTAACAAGTGCAGCTGTAAGTGAATTGCCATATACAGTAGAGGCAATAATAGATAAAAACCCGGAAAAATTCATCGCTTTTTTTAACAGTGCTGAGGCAATAAATTCAAGAATGCATACACTTGAACTGCTTCCGGGCCTCGGCAATAAGAGTATGTGGGCTATCCTTGATGAAAGGAAAAAGGGTCCATTTAAATCATTTGAGGATATAACAGAGAGGGTAAAAAGTGTCCATAACCCAAAGAAAATGATTGTTAACCGGATAATGGATGAGCTCCAGAACCGTTATGAAAAATATAAACTGTTTGTAGCCAGATGAATAATCATTTTTCAAAAAAATATGGCCAGGTATTTCTTAACGATAAAAATATTGCAGTGAAGGAAGTAAAATCCCTGAACCTAAATGATAATGATTCTGTTCTTGAAATAGGTCCTGGTTATGGGATATTAACTGACATATTACTGAAATATAACATAAAATTAACATCCATAGAACCTGACCATAAATTTTATACATATTTATTGGAAAAATATAATAATTATATCAAATCAAAAAAATTTAATCTAATAAAGGAAAGCTTTCTTGAAACTGAACCTGAATATTATAATAAAATTATAGGGAATATACCCTATAATCTATCATCAAAAATTATATTCAAACTATTCGATTTTGATTTCGATTATTCCATTCTGATGGTCCAGAAAGAATTTGCACTAAGGCTAATTGCCAGACCGGGGACAAAGGATTTTTCACGGTTAACTGTTAATACAGGGATCAGGTCAGAGATAAATATATTATTCAATGTAAGCAGAACTGTTTTTTCGCCTGTTCCAAACGTCGATTCATCCGTTATCTCAATCAAAAAGAAAAAATGTGACATTGATATAATTAATTTTGATAAGTTTTTAATAAAAATATTTTCAATGAGAAGAAAAAAGTTATCAACAATATTAAAATATAATGGTATTTACAGTGATAGAAGACCCTATGAATTAAATATAGATGAATTGATTACTGTTTTTGAGTCTCTGAGTTAGTATTTTTACCCAACATATTATTCAATGCCGATGCTGTAAAAAACTGTGAAGTATCACCTACTGTGGGCACATTCTGTGGTATCATTATTAATGACCCTTTCCCCTCAAGACCTATCTGGTAAACTATGTCCATCCATCTTAACTGGAAAGCCGTAGGATTATTTGCATACTGTTTTGCAGCATCAACCATTTTACCTGCAGCCTCAACCTCTGCCATTGCCAGCGTAACCCTTGACCTTCTCTCCCTTTCTGCAGCTGCCTGTCTTGACATGGCATCCTGTAGTGTCTGTGGTACCAGTACATCACGGATTTCAACCGATGAAACCTTTACTCCCCAGTGCTCAGTTTTTTCATCTATAATCTGTCTTGCTGATTCTCCTATTTTCTCCCTTTCTGATAATATTTCATCAAATGATGATTTACCGAGAACTTCCCTCAATGTTGTCTGTGCGGCTAACTGTGTTGCACCTGAATAGTTTTCTACATTTAAAACGGCTTTATCAGCATCTATAACCTGGAAATACATTACTGCATCAACATTTACTGGAACGTTATCCTGTGTGAATGTTGATTCTGTCTTAAATGCCACAGCCTGAATTCTTGTTGATAAAACAACAGTTATTTTACTTATAATGGGTGTCACATAAACAAGACCCGGTCCCTTTAATCCTGTATATCTGCCAAGCGTCAGAACAGGTGCTCTCTGCCATTCCTTCAGTATATGAATTCCTGATAATAATATTGCAACTACTATTAAAACAATTATTATCAAACCTATCAATCCTAAACTTATTGCCATAATTAAATAATGAAAAGCCATATTTAAATCTTTGTTAGGGTACCATTTATCGGTGGGCATAATCCCGGAGGGTAAAAAAAGTTATATTTAAATACCGGTTGAGATACTGTGCTTATTTTCTTCGGCTATTTTTCGCCAGCAAAATATATATAGATGCATTATTTTCCTCCGATCCAGAATAATTGCATTATGAATCTTACACAATACATAATTTTATTTCAGGAATAGTGTAAATTTAAGTGTTAAAAGCTATATTACTGAAATTTTAACTTTAACTATTTTTATTAATAATAAGTTGTAGTCAATTGACGTCATGTTAAACGTTAATTTTTATATATGTATAAGCGCTAAACCATTTATGTCAGGGATAGTCAGCTATGGTTCATATATCCCATATTACCGGATTAAACCAGAAGAGATCGCAAGAATATGGGGGGACGAACCTGAAAGGATGAAGAAAAATTTATTTATTTTAAGTAAGAGTGTGCCATCTCCGGATGAAGATGTTGCATCAATATCGGTTGAGGCCGCAAGAAATGCACTGAAAAGAATGGATGTAAATCCTGAAGAAATTGGGGCAATATACGTTGGTTCAGAATCGCACCCATATGCTGTAAAGCCAACAGCAACAATTGTTGCGGCAGCAATAGGCATGCCACTTGAATACTTTGCCGCTGATTATGAATTTGCATGCAAGGCAGGAACGGCAGGCATGCAGAATGTGAAGGCAATGGTAGATTCAAATTTTATAAAATATGGATTTGCTATAGGTTCAGATACATCCCAGGGAGCACCGGGTGATGCCCTGGAATATACAGCGTCTGCCGGGGGCACTGCCATGCTGATTGGTAAAAATAATACAATAGCAGAAATAAACGATACCCTATCTGTTTCTACGGATACACCGGATTTCTGGAGAAGGGAGGGTGAGCCATATCCAAAACATGGAGAAAGATTTACAGGAGAGCCAGGATATTTCAAGCATGTGATAGCCGCATCAAAGGCAATGATGGAAAGAATGGATACAAAAAGTAGTGATTATGATTATGTGGTATTCCACCAGCCAAATGGCAAATTCCCATCAAGAGCCGCAAAAATCCTTGGATTTACCGAGGATCAGTATAAAACAGGGTTATTAACGCCATATATTGGAAATACATATTCCGGATCAATGATGACCGGTTTATCCGCTGTTCTAGATGAATCAAAACCAGAGGACAGAATTTTAGCAGTGTCGTTCGGTTCAGGAGCCGGGTCAGATGCCTTTGATATTACAGTAACAGGTGAAATGAAGGATTATAAAAGGGATAACGCCCCCACGGTAAAGAAACTAATTGAAAAGGTTAAATTTATAGATTATGGTATGTACACGAAATTCAGAAAGATAATAGTTACAGGTGATAGTGTTGAATAATGTTTATATTATTGGTGCAGGGGAAACAAAATTTGGGGAATTATGGGATAAATCATTAAGAAATTTAGCAGTGGAAGCCGGTTTAAAGGCAATAGAAAATGCAGGTATATATTCAAGGGACATAGATGCTATATACGGTGCGAACGGTCTGGCAGGGACAATCAACGAACAGGAAAATATAGGAGCACTGATAGCAGATTTTTCCGGATTATCAACGGAAGGAATACCGGCATTGAGGGTTGAGGCATCAACAGCCTCAGGTGCAGCCGCCGTTAGGGAGGCATATCTATCCATAAAATCAGGGGAATATGATTTAGTAGTTGTTGGTGGTGTTGAGAAGATGACGGATATCCACGGGTCAGGCATACTTGAAAAGATGTCATCCATACTCGACCGTGAATGGGAGGCATTTTTCGGTGCAACACCGGCTGCAATGGCTGCATTAATAGCAAGAAAATACATGAACGATTTCAATGTGGAAAAAGAAGCATTATCAATGTTTTCAGTCAATGACCATTTAAATGCATCGAAAAACCCCGATGCACAGTACAGAAACAAACTTACTGTCCAGCAGGCTATGGATTCAATACCGGTAGCAGACCCACTGAACATGATGGACTGTTCACCGGTAAGTGATGGTGCAGCTGCTATAGTTCTTGCATCGGAAAATTTTGTTAAAAAGAATAAAAAGGAGGGCGTAAAAATTTTAAGTTCGGCTGTTGCCGAAGATTATCTATCTGTGGGTTCAAGGGAATCGATATACACCCTGAAATCAACAAGGCTTGCAGCAGAGAAAGCATTTAAAAAGGCAGGAATAAAAAGGGACGATATCTCATTTATGGAGGTACACGACTCATTTTCAATTTATGGTTTACTGGAGCTGGAGGATCTTGGATTTGCAGAAAAAGGAAAGGCAAAAAATTTAGTATATGATGATATTAAATTAAATGGAAGATTGCCGGTAAACCCCTCTGGCGGCCTAAAGGCAAAGGGCGATCCATATGGGGCTGTTGGTATAGGCCAGGTTGTCGATGCGTATAAGCAGTTAATGGAAAAGGCTGGAGAAAGGCAGATAAAGCATGCAAGATATGCACTGTTGCATAATATGGCGGGTACCGGGGCATCATCAGTAGTACATATATTAGGTGAGTAATATGACAGAATTATCAAGGATATGGAGAGAAACAGAATACAGGTATAATCTGATAGGATTTAAATGCAATAACTGTGGGGAATCATATTTTCCTCCAAGGGATATATGCCCGCACTGCCACAGGGAATCAATAGGCAAAATGGAGAAGGTAAAGTTTTCCGGCAATGGGGAAATTTTATCATATACAACGGTTCATGACGCACCTCCTGCATTTAAAAGGCAGGTACCGTACCTTCTTGCCCTGGTAAAGCTTGATGAGGGGCCAGTAATAACAGCCCAGATTGTTGACTGTGATCCGGACGACGTTAATATAGGCAAAAAAGTACATATGGCATTCAGGAAAATCAGGGAAGATGGGACAAATGGTGTAATAGAATATGGCTATAAATTTAAATTAGATTAAAATATTGCTTTTACCGGATTCCCGGTATAAAAAAATTATAATTCAATATTTTTGATATTTTATACAGTACTGCAGAGTTTTCCGATATAACCGGTATATTATATCTCATTTTTATTCTATTGAGAACATTATATGTCGGCAATGCTGTGCATGCCAGATATATTGCACCGGCCTCTTTTATTTTGCCACTGTTTTTATTTAATAATTCCATTACCTCATTTTCACCTGTATTTGATATATCCAGGCCATATATTTTATTTAAGCCATCAGAACCGCACACAGTGAAATTATTACTCATAAAATATTCAGTTTCCTCAAGGGTTCTATCCTTTATATATGGCGTTCCTATAAACATTTTATTTATCCCGTTATCCCTTAAATAGTCCATAACAGCGGATTCAGGAATTACCAGTTTTTTCCTTATTACATTATTTATAATATCAATGTTTTTATGTGTACCGTATGTTCTTCCATATACAACGATATCTGATACATTCCTTAATAAATTATACGTTTCCTTTAATTCCCTTCTAAATCTTTCCGGATCCTCTGGCTCACAGCCTCTTGATGGTCTCATTCTTGTTGAATGGAAACTGATATTATCCGGTGATAGTCTATACACATCATATTCCATAGCAACATTATTTGCCGGAATAATTAATCCCACTCTTATCATTATTTTAATATCATCTTAATCTATAAATATTTAATAATAATAGGTAATAATCAATAATGATTTATTATATAACCGATGAGGATGTAAGGAAAAATCTTGATATGAAGCAGTGCATAGATGAGTTAAGGGATGCATTTATTTCATACGGGAATAAAAAATCTAATGCAAGTGCAAGAGATAGAATATTTAATAATGGAATGATATTCAATACAATGCCCGCATACTATGAAAAATATAATATTGCAGGATTAAAAACATACGTTGCATCAAAAAACGGTGTAAGATTTATGGTGGTGATCTTTGACGTTTCCGATCCAGAGAAGGTGTATATATTCGATGCAAATACTTTAGGTCAGATAAGGACAGGGGCATTATCCGCAATGGTTACATCACTTCTAATAAAGAAGAAAAATATAAATTTTACACTAATAGGTTCAGGTTTTCAGGCTGAAACACAGTTAAAAGCAATGTTATCGATATATAACCTCAGTAATGCATACGTTTATTCCAGGAATTATGACCATGCACTGGAATTTTCAAAGAAATTTAATTTAAATATAAAAGCTGTAAGGGACCTATCGATACTTAAAGAATCAGATGTTATAACGTCGATAACAGATTCAGTTAGTCCCATATTTGATTATTCAATGTTACCTGACCATTACCATATAAATTTAATAGGATCAAATTTGCCAAAAAGAAGGGAGGCTGCCGGTGATGTTATGGATAATTCAGACATTGTTATAGCAGAACATTTAGAACAATCAATGAAAGAATCAGCTGAAATAATTGAAATGAATAATAAAAATAAAATAATAGAATTAAAGGATTTCATAATAAATATGGATAAATATAAAACAGGCAAAACGGTTTTTAAGTCCATGGGCATAGGACTTGAGGATATAGCAGCAGGTTACATCGTTTTAAAAAATATGAACTTAATAAAATAATTTAAAATATACTTATTATATAAACCACTGTGATATTTTATTCATATTTATTAGGCATAGTTCTGGGCTTATCACTGGCTGGACCACCAGGCGCTGTAAATTCCGTGATAGCAAACGAATCACTCAAATCTAAATTACACGGTACAAGTGTCGGTGCAGGAGCAATGAGTGCAGATTTTACCTTCTTTTTAATTATTTACTTTTTAAAAAATTATATAAATATAAGTATATTAAAATTTATATATATCATAGGTGGATTATTTATGTTATATCTCGGATATGCCGTATTAAAATCAAGAATGCCAGTAAAATCAAAAAAGGGCAATTATTTCATAGGATTATCAATGGGGTTGACTAATCCCTTCCAGATATTATGGTGGCTCACCGCAGGATTCTTTTTACTGAGGGAATTATCAATATTATCAATTGCGGGATTATTCTCAGGAATCATAATATGGATTTTTTTATTTCCATACACAATAAATAGATTTGGATATAAATATGAAAGATATATTAAAATTGTTTCAGCTGCCATAATATTCATCTTTGCTGTATATATTTTATATTATGGAATTATACTTTATGTATAACCCTTTTTCCTTTTATTTCATAATTATTTTTCAGTATTAAATTTATTGAAAATACCAGTGATTTATGCTCTTCTATATGTATTTCCTCTTCCATTGTTTCGAGTGTTTCATAATCATCAACGGTTACGGCCCTCTGGTCTATTATTGGACCATTATCTACGTCATTTGTTGCAAAATGTATGGTGCATCCTGAAAATCTTGTGCCCGACATTATAACAGCCTCATGAACCTTCCTACCATAATAGCCCTTTCCACCGAATGCAGGCAATAATGATGGGTGTATATTTATTATTTTATACATAAATTTGTTTATAATAAACTCCGGCAGTATTTTTATATAACCATCCAGAACTATTAAATCAGGGTCATCACCAGATATTATTTCAGATAACATATCATTATAATTACTGCTTTTTGTATCAATTAATACAGGTAATATACCGCTGTCTCTCGCCCTCTGCATTACATTTGCCCTTTTATTATTGCATATTAATTTACTTATTTTTGCATCCTCTATTACCCCGTTATCAATTGCATCAACTATTGCCTGAAAGTTTGTTCCGTTGCCGGATGCAAGAACTACAATTTTTTTCATAAAGAGCTATTGCAATGTTTTTATTAAACTTTGTATTTAAACTAGATTTTTATTTGAATAATATAAATTATTGTAAATAATAAATAAAAATTCAATAATTTTAAATAAAGATTGTAATTATTAGGATGGTATGTTAAATATATGGACAGAAAAATACAGACCAGCAAAATTATCTGATGTAATGGGTGAAAATGAAAACATAAACAGGTTAACTGGATATATAAACGAAAAAAATATACCACATTTAATTTTTGCCGGTCCACAGGGTACAGGAAAAACTTCAACTGCAATTGTACTTGCAATGTCATTATTCGGTGATGCATGGAAGGATAATTTCCTGGAATTAAATGCATCCAATGATAGGGGTATAGATGTTATAAGGGATAATATCAAAAATTTTGCAAAGATCAGGCCATCAAATGATTTAGGATTTAAAATTATATTTCTTGATGAGGCAGACCATTTAACCGGGGACGCACAGGCAGCCTTGAGGAGAACCATGGAAATGTTTTATAATACAACAAGATTTATTTTTTCATGTAATTATTCATCTAAGATAATACCACCGATACAATCAAGGTGTGTCATTTTTAGATTTAAACCCGTTGATAGGGATGGTATGGAATCAAGGTTGCTATACATAGCAGAAAATGAAAAATTTGATATAGATAATGAATCACTGAATGCCATATGTGAAATTTCTGATGGCGATATGAGAAAAGCAATAAATATTTTACAGGCTGTCAGGTCATCAGGTAAAATAACACCAACATCAATATATGAAATATCCGGTGAGGTGAATAAAGATCAGTATAAAAGCCTTATAACCATGGCACTGGAAGGCAATTTCAACGATGCCAGGAATTATCTTGATAAGATGTTAATAGAGTTTGGTTTATCAGGAATAGATATAATAAAGGGCATGCATTCATCAATAAGAAACGAGCAGATAGCCCCAAAACAGAAACTGGAAATAATTATGGCACTTGCAGAGGCTGAATTCAGGATAGTTGAAGGCGGAACCGATAATATTCAGATGGATGCACTTCTTGCAAGGTTAACCTATATCGGTAGTGAAATCAATTAGGGCCGGTAGATCAGCGGTAGATCGCTTGCTTCGCAAGCAAGAGGGCCCGGGTCCAAATCCCGGCCGGTCCACTTAATCTATTAATCGAATACTATTTATTACGGTACTCATTATGTAGTTGGTATGTTGGATTGGATAACCGTTACAGTAGCGATTGGATCGATAATAATTTCATTACTTACTATGTATTTTTCCTTGTTTTCAAAGGGAAAACTTACATTTCCAACTACAAATTTTATCGGAGCACAAGCTTATGCAACTTCTGACGGTAATGCAATAAACATAACCAATGACCGCATAGTGGTCCCCCTTACTGCGATAAACAGCGGGAGCAAGGCTAAGTCGGTTAGATTCAAGGCTGTGGTAAACAAAGAATCCATCTTTCATAATGCAATAGGCTTCGAATCTATCAGATTACCAACTCCTACAGGAATAATGGCTCTTGACGACTTCCAAACAATATCTCCGTCGTTCGTGATAATGCCAAAGTCCTCAACAACCAAAATTCTTGGATTTACTCAATTACCTCTAATAAGAAATGTAAAGGGAGATTTAATAATCGATGTGTGGTACCAAACGGACGCAGAGGTGGAGAATTGGGAGAAAGCTTTCAGGATTGTCTGGGACCAGTGGCCCAAGCTTGTTCAAAGTTATACAGCAGGTAATTTTGTTTCTTCAACCAATTTTAAATTCACAGGTAGTTTTTATGAGGAGTATAAGGCTAATATTCTTGACGAAAAGTAGTATTTGCTTAAAACTTTAATCAAATCCCGACCGGTCCATTCTATCAATCTATTTGAATAAAAAGGCATTAGTATGGGCCAGTCCTTGACTATCGTGCTCAAGCATCAGTCTACATAAATGGGACTCTCACTTAGGATGGATTCTTTGAACCTTCGATCATAATGCACTGGAAGCGCTTATTTTGCAAATTGACGTTTGATGATTTCGTCTCGCATCCATTTCTGTATAACAATGAGATCCTTCATTATGCCCATGCTCACACTTTTCACACTCTCGAGACCGCTGATCCAGCCGACAAAATCATCGGGTTCGGCGAGATTGTCAAAGAGGGACACAAAAATTGAATACTGCCTCGAGCTAGTATTTGCGAGTTCAATTCTCCTCGCCCTGGAAAGGATGGTGTTGTCAACGGTGCGCTTCTCCTTTTCGTCTGGGCAAAACACGATGAACACGCAACTTAACCCTGCAAACTTATTGAAGTTGGGTGTTCCCTGAAGATACACCGCATAGCCCTCTGTCAACTTGTTAAGTCTCCTTTCAATCGTCCTTACAGATAATCCAACGTCTTTGGATACGCCATTGAGGCTCTTCCTTGCGTCTTCGAGCATGGATTCGATTATCTTCCAGTCGGGCACTGTTACGTTGACCTGTGGTTCAGGGAAAACAAGTTCCCAGACAATGGGGTTTGGGTAGTCGGAGATTGAGGCAATAAGATCCAACTTATTCTTAAGCGAGTCATCGTTGCTGTAGTATAGAGTTAGCAGCAGTTCATCCCCGCGGAAGTTGAGGATCTTGATGACACCATCCAGATCTCCGAGTTCAGAAATGACGCCAGGTTTCTTTCTCTCATCCTTAACTCTCAGGCTTACGTTGACAGCCCTGCAATCCAAGACGCGTGGGCTGACCATCACCTTCCAGCCTGGCAAGGAGCCCAGACGTTCAGCCCGCTTCAGTCTCCTCCTTACAGTCTCTTCATCGATTCCGAGCCTTTCAGCTATGTTCGAGTAGGACTCCCTGACATTCCATTGAGACGGATTGGAACCTCCCAGTTCCTTGATTATCCTGACGTCCAGGTCGTCCGCGTGATGCATGATTGTAAGATACATTGTAAACCCACAATTAAAGTCTGTCGAAATTCCTCATCGCCTGAGGGAAACCAATATAGCTTTATGCCGCAATACAGAAGTATGGAAACAAAAAGTAATTCAACTGAGGTCGTGCTTTCCTACATCAGAGCACTCAACAGCGAAAACTACAACGCGGCTGCTGAATACCTGAATGATAGCGTCAGGATCATAGGGCCGGCAGGCGAATCGTTCAGCAAACCGAAGGAGTTTGTCGATATGCTACGACAGTACCGTGGAAAATACGAAATGAAGAAAACCTTCTCCGACGGGGATGAAGTGTGCCTCCTCTATGATATGGTAGCTCAAGGGAAGAAAGTCTACATGTCTTCATGGTATCACGTTTCAGGGAGAAAGATCGACTTCATTAGGACAATCTTCGACCCAAGCCAGTTCAGTTCACCATGACGGTTTCTGTGAACTCAGTGTCTTGTTGACACCAACTTTATTGAAATGCAAGGAAAACAGGCGTGAACGAAAAATATAATGCTTGATTTAGGTTCCAATTGGGTGACTGTCATGTCGAAACTGTACCATCATTTCGGATTTAAATTGAGGCCAACGCCTCCCTATGATTTTGGGTTGACGGTAAAGAAGCCAGCAGGCTGGTCGCTGTCCACGCCTCTTGAGATTTATGACGGCACAACCATGTGGACAGCCGCTAATCTTGAAAAGAACCTCCTAGGCATAAGGCTCTCTTCAAACGAAAAAGTCAGCGATCCTGAAATATCCGTGACGATTTTTGTAGCGAAAGAACTTACGCCCGTCCAGAAAGAGAAAATTAAAACGTTACTGGTAAAAACACTGGGCGCGGATCAGGATTTAAGCGAGTTCTATGAATTCTCAAATAAAGACAGCATTCTGACGCACGTCATTGGAGACCTGTACGGAATGCACGACACCTTCTCGATAGCGATCTTTCCGGAGGCGGTGCTTGCCATAATGCTCCAGATGGCCCCTCTGAAGAGAAGCAACGAAATGATGAATTCCTTCATAGAGAATTATGGCGATTTGGCGGAATTTGACGGGAAGAAGATCAAGACATGGCCTAGCCCTGAGAAAATAGCAGGAGTTTCGGCAGAGGATATTGCCGCTAAATGCAAGGCTGGATACAGGGCGAAATTCATAGTAAGAATGGCGAAAAGATTGTGCACAGGCGATTTTCCCTCTGCAGAACAATTGCATGAAATGAAAGAAGAAGAAGCTAGAGAACGACTGCTTGAACTTCCTGGAATCGGCGAGTATTCGGCTGATATAATCAACCCACACGGCGGGTTCCCTATAGACGTCTGGTCGGCAGAGGTTTTTGGGAAGCTCCTGTTTGGGGAAAAACCGGAGAACAACAGAAAAGCAGTTGAAATTGTGAAGAGAGAGGGGCAAAGAAGATGGGGCAAATGGGCATGGATGGCATTTTTCTACGTAGCTCAAGACCTAGAGAATTTATCAAGGAAGCTTGGGATAAACCTTAGATTGACTTAATGCCAGATGCCCTTTCTCATTCACCAATTGTGCTCACCAGATGCATTGTTGAGTTCTACCGGTCGATACCTATCTCGGCAAGAGTGGGGAGATTCTGGCAAATATCCACGGCACGAATACCACTGAAGACCCAACTTTACGGAAAACAAGACGATTAAAGCCGTCAGAATAGGTAACTAATTCGGCATTTATTTCCTGGTTGGATTACTGACCTCTCGGCAGATTCATTAGATACATTCGCTTAAAACTTTAATCAAATCCCGGCCGGTCCACTTAATCTATCTTTGCAAAGAGTTGGATCATGTTACAGTTCTCACTTATTAAGCATCCGTACATAAAGAGTTATATATAAATTATAGATAAATAATAATGTCTAAATCAGAGGTTACTACAATACAGCTTGATAAGTCAGTTGTTGAAGCACTTAAACGGGTCAGGAGATACCCAGGGGAGACATATAACCAAATTATCCTAAATCTGATAAGAAATGAAGATGAAACAAGAGAGTCTGTCATATCTGTTCAGAAGGCTCAGGAAGCCAAAATGAAAGAGTTATGGGAAGATGGAGGCTATTCCGGGTGGGAACATGCCTGAACCAGGAGACATAATAATAACAAGGGTCAAATTCACGGATTCAGGCGCATCAAAAATCCGATCTGCTATGGTATTGTTCTAGGAACTTGGTAATGTTGTCATAGCCGGAATAACAACAAATACCAAAATGAAAGGGATGAATAGGATATTTATGGAACATTATGTGGATAATTTTTACCATGCATATGCCAGAAACGTTGAGCAAAATTATTATATTGACATGTATTATAAACATTCGTTGAAGAAACAGGTTAAAACTATTATAGGATTGCGTGTATGGAACTCTAAAGAAAAGGATGACATGTTCTGGTGCCCGGAGTTTGGTGATATTTCTAAACCCCGGGGATGGGATTTTTTTCCGGCCGGAAATGCATTTATGACCAGGACACTGAAGAAGCTCGGACCACACTGGATACTTCTCCGCAGACGTAAGGCATATACATATAATGTGGGTATTCTCTGCCCGGCAAGTAACATCAAAAAGGCAAATAAACTTGAAATAGAGTCCAGGACAAAGAGAGAAGAAAAAAGAGAACAATCAAAGAAATACAGGGATAAGAGGGAGCATAACTATAGAAATGAAATGGAAGAGTTGATGTTTTCCTATTTGAATTTCTCGAAACGTTATGCAAAACTTGCACACAATATTTGTTCTCAGGCTGCAGAACACGCTACAACTGTTGGAAGCGGACGTGTGGGCAGAACAAAACAGATTTCAATGGAAGATAGGGCAATACTGGCAGTCAGGGCACATATCAGGCATACACATACCACATATGAGAAAAAACTTGCAAAAAATAGTGATGATCCGGATGGAATGGTACACGCAACGCTCAAAAAGGAAGCAAATGAGAATGTGGATGAATTTATCGCGAAGCACAGGAATTCTAATAAATAATTTATCTCCTATTTGATTTCTTTATCAAGGGATTATTTATCACTTCTGCCACTGAGGGTACACAGTGGGGATGCGCTCAGAGGCCCCATGTTTCTCATATTTATTTCCCCCATAGTTTACATGAGTTTACAGGAAAAGATTGGATCTCTGGAAGTCTCTCAGGCATACTGAAAAACCTGAAACACAAGATATTTGAGAAAGAAATTGTAATACAGGAAACAACAAAGAAGCAGAAAGAATTATTCTGGAAGCTCGGGATCATAGTGCCTGATACTATGGGAATTTAGGATGTTTCTATGAAAAATCGGAGTTTATTTATTTATATCGTTTATAATACTTTTTACGTGGTCTCCTGTGAGTTTGTCCTCGAAAAATAGTCTCTGTCCAAGTATACCTCTGGTTAATAATACATAATATCTATTTCTTATAAGGTCATATGCCTTACTATCCCCGGATTTTGCAAGGCTTTTTATAGAGTTATTCTGTCCTATTGCATCAGTTATATGCTCCCATTGAATTTCCCATCCATCTCTCCATACAAAGTCCCGTCCCCAGACAAGACCAGAGTAATCAGTTTCGAATCCCTGTGTTCCATAAACCGATGCACAATGTGATAATGGTTCAATCTTTCCCTGCCAGTACAGTGGGTATTCAGTCTTTTCATTCATTAACCACGGAATATTTACATCTATTCCTCTATACAGGTCAAAACCGGATTGTAGGGGATATCCTATTCTTAAATTCTTAATTCCTTTAGGGTTTTCCCTATCGCCACTTGATTCCGTAAAAGCACAGAGTAGGGCAATCTTTTTACTATTTGCCTGTTTTGATTTAAGGTCTTCCAGAAACTGTAATATGTCATCATGAATTTTAATATCATATTCAAGTCCTTCAGGCTTCGATCCATCAGAAATAAGATAATCAATAAATTTAAGATATTCTCCTGGCACTCTGAAGGCGGATTTTAATCCCATTTCAATAGCCGAGCCATTATATTTTAGAAAATTCTCCCTTGTTCCGGATTCGTCACCTATTAAAATCTGTTTATCATCATAAAAATAAACCTTTACCCTGGACCGTTTTTTTGTAGTTTCTATAACAGATTCTGTCATTCTCTGGGCTTCATCATAAATGATTAAATCCATATCTTTGAAGATTTTACTATCAAAATTTTCCTCACCGATACCAGTCCTTCTCCAGCCTGTTGAATAAAATCTAATTAATGAGCTCAGATTTATTGTACCATTCTTTATTTCAAGTACCTGCCTTAAGGTATTTAGAAGTCTGTTATTCCTGTATCCAAGAATTGCATTATAGTGATTGCTTACTGCCTCAATTAGAAGCTGTACTGCAACAAGAGTTTTTCCTGACCCAGATTCACCCTGAACCAGAAATGTTTTATCCTGATTCGATTTCAGTGCTTCCATAATTTTATTTACAAGTAATGTTTGCTCTTCGGTAAGGCCGTAGCCCCTACCAAGAAGAACATTAGATACATTATTTAAAAGATCCCTATTATTTTCTTTTAATAAACTTATTAAATCTTCATTTATATGAAAAGTGCCGTTAATAATGCCGTCTGCATTTTGGTCATTGCCGGGTGGGCCAATTTTTTCAATTTCACTTTTAAGTTGATCAAGTGTATTGACCACAGTGCATCTGTTTGAGGTATATGTATTATTATTGTACATATACACAATTCCATTATACTTCATATTGTTTGCACTGGAATGAAAATATCTAAGCTTGGATAAATAACCTATAAGCTGGTAGCATGGGTCGATATGATCCTCACTATCAGCTATTACAACCCGTTCATTCAGTTGTTTTACATTATGCCACCCTTTTGCCTCAATTACCAGTGATCTAACCGTATCAACAATAATATAATCTGCCCTTTCAGTGGAAAAAATCGGTAATTCCGCCAGCAACGGATATTTGCCTGACACCTTTTTAATGGTTTTATTCAAACTTTTCCATACAGCAATTTGTTCTACAGGTGGTTTCTCTCCATATTGCCTTTCGTAGCCCGAAATGAGTTCAGAAACCATTGAGTCTTCAGTATCACTATGCGATAGAAAAACAGGTAGATTCATAAAACATTAAAATATATATTCTAATAAATCTTTCTATTTTATCAGACTCTCCGCATGTCTATTAAGGTGATACGCAATTCCTACATATCTCCAGTGTTCTGCCTGATCACGGGAAACTGTATGGGCTAAAACGGGTTTTATGTAGCTACATCACCTACTATAATTACCATTTTTTATGTAATATTATGGAATTATATTCTCCATGGCCATAGCTTCATCTATGAAGGCATTCCATCACCGTAATAAGTATAGTACCCGGCATTTGTGCTTATCCATTGTCGTTCATTATCCTCACCCATTTACCCCTTCCCATGGCTATCATTAAGTCCATGAGTGTGATCCATGCAGATCCTGATCTGATCCTGACCAGGTTTATGAGTAACCATAGATTATATAGAAGAACTGAGAAAAAGAACAGAAAATAGCGTATCTTCATATCCGGTGAGTGCGTCCTTTCCTTTATATCCTTTTTCTCCA
>JAKAAE010000160.1 GCA_021797225.1 Thermoplasmata archaeon
TAAACTCCGACCATTCCATCCTTATCCAGTTTTGTATAGGTACTGAACGTTGCTGTATACACGTTGTCTCCTGATTTATACTGAACGCTTTTTGACTTTCTTGCATTTTTTATCAGTATTCCTACTATTGAATTATCCAGTATTTTAATGCTCCCCCGGGGAAAATCCATATCAAGTTTACCATAATTTGTTTTGACTTCTGCTTCAAATGAGCTAATATTACCAACCATATATTCATTATAAAAAATGGAATATAAATATATGTATTTGATTTCTCCCATAGCAGGAGTACAACAAATATTAAAATAATACTGAAACATAATTTTCCCATTATATTGATGGGCACGGGAATCTCATACTGGATATCTGTTGAATGACTATTGCATCCTGAAATGTCTTCCAGGATTCAGGTGCATTTGATATTCTTTTATTGCCATAAAATATAAACAGAATACATCTTTCATTGCAGGTCTTTCTATAATACTTATCCCTGCTAGCATTGTATAATATGAATTCATTCTAATTATTGGCTTTCAAACATTTTACTCCTTTCAAGTATTGCTTCAAGATACCTGTCAAATGCATATGCTGACATAAGATAGGCGTCCTGAATATCCTCCATGTTATAATCATGACAGTATTTTGCCATTATGTCCAGTGCTCTGAAGGAACGTGAGTCATCTCTTCTTAAATGGTCACCAAGAAATCTTTTAACACTGTCAGGGATCGAAGGTGAATTCAGCATTTCAGGATTGAAATAATAATACTTTGCACCGTATTCAGTCAATTTACCGTTGGCAATCAGTTCCAGTGAATGCATTGCAGCCATGATTGCTATCCAGTTGAATCTATTGGCTATGTCCCTCCAGCGTGATATGGCAAACTTTGTGCAATCCATGGGTTCCATGTTGAATATTCTCTTTCTATCAATTCCCAAATCTTCTCCCATTTGAAGTAAAAGCTCAATATACGGTTTCTTTCGTCCTATGCCGAAATATCTGGATAAAATGTTTTCAATTTCGTATCTTTGCACCTCATCAATATCCGTTTTGGATACTATGATTGAACATGATTTGACCCATTGTTTCAGAAAGGAATAATGTTCAACTGCATAGCCCATCATCAAGGGTTTGCTGTAACTCTGCATTTTCAATACAAAAGGATGAGGAGCCTCTCCAAGAAACTGTTTAATCACTTTATTAATAATCCATTCTTTTATTCCCCTATTGCCCATATTATAGAAACTCTCTATAGCAGAGGTGAACTGCATTACATTTAAACCCTGTTTTGAAATGTTTCTGTTAATCCACTGCACATGATACGTATCGTTTCCCTTTTCAAGGTTCATAAAGTGAATAGCCATGGTATAATAATCTCCAGACTCAAATTTTTCATTACATACCGGGCAGGATGCCATAATAACTTAATATTTTATTAATAATAATATTTATGAACTGGATAAAAATAAAAACAGAATCTGAAAATCATAAAAAATTATTTAAAACTGGTTAAAACCTGTATCAAATTCAGAACCAGATGGCTGGTCTATTATAAACGGCTTTGCATAATCAGGAAGCTTACTAAATCCTATTATCAGTATGATGATTCCGGCTATTATAAGGAATATGCCTATAACAATTACAGTTAATATAATGCCTATGAGAAGTAAAAGCCCTGCTGTATGAAAATCATCTATACCTGTTAAGTTTGCAATTTCATTATACGCGAGATATTCGAATATTATTGGAAGAAGAACTCCAAGCAGTAAAATCAGTATAACTATAAAAATAAGACCTATATTACTTAACAGTGTGGAGGAAGCACTTCTCGGGCCTGAGGAGGTGCTGATACTGAACACCACAGGGACCAGAAGAAGTATTATGGCCACTGCGCTGATTATTCCAAACACTATTGCCGAAATAATGCTGTATAAAATATACCTGAATGGTGTTTCATTACTGTAATAATTTGATATGGATTTTATAGCAAGTAACAGCAAAATTAATCCAACTATGCTGATTATAAATCCAAAACCATGGAGGAATATATCGCCGGCTACACCTATGAACTGTAAAATTATGCCCAAAATACCATATGTTTTGGCGGATTCAAGCTGTGGTATGTGCTGTCTATACATATGGGGTAAACTTAAAAGAAATACATATAACTTTGCATGGATAAATTTGTTTTTTTGGAGTCTCATGTAAATCCTATTATATAAAAGTTCCTAATGGAAATTTTTATATAATGATCAAGATTTATATTCATTAGATTTTCCATTTGATACTACTACAAGTTCCAGGAATATAATCAAATAAAACAATATATCTAAATATCTAGAAAAAATGAATCTTTATGGAGAATCAAAATAACATTGACAGCGATCCAATTTTGAAACAGATGAATGGTAAGATGACCACAAAATTTTATTGGGCCGTTACTATTCTTGCCACAATAGGCGGTTTCCTGTTCGGGTATGATACATCAAATATCGGAACAGACCTAGGATTTATACCATTCGCAAAAAATCTGGCAACAACCGCTCCTTTTGTATATGGTTATTTAATCGCAGGTGCATCTCTAGGTGCAGCTGTAGGGGCACTGATAGCGGCAGCTCTAACAGATAAATACGGGAGGAAATTCCTTCTTATTACAGATGCTGCAATATATACTATAGGAGCCTTGCTATCTGCATTTTCCGTTGATCTTGTGATGCTTCTTGTATCGAGAACCTTTATCGGACTTGCCGTGGGAGCCGATTCTGCCATAGCCACTGCTTACATAGTTGAATATGCACCGAAAAACCGTAGAGGTCACCTATCACTTATGCAGCAGTGGATGATAACATGGGGTATACTTGGAGCATATCTGGTAGGAATGTTGGTATTCTTCATAGCCCCCCAGCTTGCCTACGCAGTTGACTGGAGAGTTCTTCTCGGAGTAGCAGCAATACCATCTCTTATAGGACTTGTCTTCAGGTTCTACATGCCTGAATCCCCAAGGTGGCTTATACTACATGAAAAATATGACAAGGCGAAAGCATCATTAAAGAGGTTCAATATAACCGCTTCGGACAGCCAGCTTAAGGTAACACACGGTGTGCTGGCAAAACTGGAAACAAAGATGAAGGCCACACCCGGAATCAAAAGAGCCTTTGTCATAGTTGGATTATTTATGATGTTCCAGCAGATAACCGGTATAAACGTACCATTTTATTACGGTCCAACTGTAATTGCCGAACTCCATATATTTGGCTCTACAGGCGGGTCCTACCTATCCAATGCAGTATTCGGAATAGAGGCATCATCAATACTTGCCATTATTAATGTGCTTGCAACACTTATAGGATTCAGATTAATAGATTCCTATGGAAGAAGGCATCTTGCCTTGTTAGGATACGGTGGCATGGCACTCTTTGATTTCATCGGAACAGCACTTTACCTTGATCATATAGCTATAGGACTTCTGATCGGATTCGCGGGATTTATCGTATTCTTTGCATTTGCCGTAGGAGGAACAGGCTGGCTACTGCAGGGAGAATATTTCCCGACACAGTATAGAGGATTATTTGCATCTCTGATCGCAGTAGTAGACTGGACATCAAACTTCGCAATAATTGAATTATTCCCCGTAATGCATGTTGATATCGGTCTTGGTTATACGATGGCAGTTTTCGGTGTGCTATCAGCAATAGCCGTTATAGTATTCTACATAATCATGCCTGAAACAAAAGGAAGATCAGTTGAAGAAGTTAATGAAATGTTTGAGAATAACACACTGCTAAAGGTA
>JAKAAE010000021.1 GCA_021797225.1 Thermoplasmata archaeon
TCAGACGATACAGACGATACAGACCAGTAATATATATAGCCCTTGTTTTCTTCAACAATTCAGAAAAATTATACATATAGTTCCTGTATTTCCTCCACTCTAGACTAAAATGCTTAGATATATAGATCATAAATGAATTAAATGTAGCTATTTGAGTAGTGGAATATATTGATTGTATTAGGCTGTTTATAGAAAGAAGATTTAACCATATTGATGTATATTGTAAAAGTCTGGAATTATTATATTTTCTCGATTTCTACTAGGTCAATATACTCTTTATGGCTTGCCATGCATATTTCCTTGCATCACAATTTTTATGATAATTTAAATAGTAGTTTATGAATTAACTAAAAAAAATAAAAGGGGTAATTTAATGGATAAAGAAGAAAAAAAAGAAAAAGAGGAGCTGAGGCAGCAGAAAAAATATCTAAAGGACAGAAAAAAGATCTTGAAGAGTGAAGAGAAGTCGAATTCGGCGGAAGATGCCGCCGATGCTGAAGAAAAATCCGGTGGTGGAACGTTTCAATAATTATCCTAACTTTTTTAATAAGAATTCTGAATAATTCTGTATAGAAATAGTTGTGGTGCCCTTATAATTATAAATACATAATACAAATATATGATAATGAATAGATACCTAATGTACCCAGACATAAAAGATGATCTGATAGTTTTTGTACATGATAATGACCTATGGAGATATAGCCTTAAAACAGGAGTAACTGAAAGACTCACAAACAATCTTGGAATAGTAACATCTCCTAGAATAAGTCCTGATAAGAAATTTGTATATTTTAGATTAATGACCGGTAAATCTGCTGATAGTTCTGATATATATTCGATTGAACTAAGTTCAGGCAAACTTGCAAGAGTTACCTATGTTTCCGGAAAAAGTGTTAGTAGAAGGATGTATACATCTATTGCCGGATTTGATAAGGACAATAAATTGGTTGTTTCCACAGATATGTATTATCCATTTGGAACTCCAATGCTTTTCAGGGTTGAAAATAATAATTTATATCCCTTGAATTTTGGGCCTGCTCTGAATATTATATACGATAAAGATGGCGTATATCTCGGGAGGAACACAATAGATATGCCACACTGGAAACACTATAAGGGTGGAACACGGGGGAAAATACTGGTAGGAAAGAATATGAATTTTAAAATAGTAGTTGATCTGGAATCCAATGTAAACTGCCCGATGATTTATAATGGTAATTTATGCTTTATTTCGGATCATCAGGGTACAGGAAATATATATTCCATATCAGCCAAGGGGGAATTGACAAAGTTAACAGACTTTAGTGATTACTACGTTAGAAATGCAAATTCTGATGGGAATAGCATAATATTCCAGAAGGCGGGATCTTTATTTTTACTACATGATGGAAATATATCAGAACTTAATATTGAAATAAATGTACCTTCGATCAATAGAGAAATAAGAATATTGAAGGCTGTAGACTATTTAACCGGATATGGTCTTGATTATTCTGGTGAAATGCTATCCTTAACTACACGGGGTCAGGTTCTCTATACAGGTATTAAAGGAGGACCAATATTCAATATAAACAAATTGAAAAACCAGATAGTAAAATTTTCCAGGCAGGATTTGATTGTTTACAGTTACGGTGAAAATGAGGATTTAATTTCTATATATGATTTAAACGGGGAAATCAGGAATAATTTCCTGTTTGATAAGGGAATAATTGTAAATATCAAAGCATCTCCTGATGGTAAAAAAATAGCAATTGCCAACAACAGATTTGAATTGTTTATGTTAACACCGGAAAACGGAAAGGTAGATAAAATAGATGAAAGCGAATCTGATTCTATTGATGACTTTTCCTGGTCAAATGATTCTAGACTCCTCGCATATTCATTTCCGGAATCCAGCTATTTTGGATATAACGGTAGCAGTTATATCAAAATCTATGACACTGAAGCCAAAAAATCATACAGATGTACCACCTCCGGCTCCATAGACTTTAAGCCAGTTTTCAACAGTAAAGATGATTATTTATATTATCTATCGAAGAGATCACTTGACCCTGTCATGGATCAATTAGTATTTAATCTAGGGTATCCTGCCATCACCAAACCCTATGCACTACCATTAAAAGGTAACAGCATACCTATTTTTTCAGAAATTCCAGATGAACTTCTCAAAAATCGTGAAAATAAATATTTACTGGATGACATAGCCAGGTTCAGTCAGGTGTTTCCCGTAGATGCTATGGATTATGTGGACATTTATCCAGTTGATGATGGAGTACTATTACTGCATATGCCTATTGAAGGTGCCATGAAAAGTTATTTATTCAATGATGGTGAAAAATCAGGTCAGTTACAATTATTCAGCTTTAAAACCAATAAATCTGAAACCTATGAAGATAGTGTTGTCAGCTTCTATCCATCTGGGAATGGCAGATACCTGATGATCAGAAAACCTGGAAATAAATTCATAAAAAGGGAAATAACTACCAAAAAGGATGAAGATATAAACATGGATAGACTGAAACTGATTGTAAATCCACCCATGGAATGGGAAAACATGCTGTATGATACATATAGGCTTATAGGAGAAAATTTCTGGAGTGTTCAAAAGCTCAAAGTAATTGGTAATAAGCCTTATATTAAATACAAAAAACTTCTTGAAAGGGTGAGCTGCAGATTTGAACTTTCTGATATACTGAGAGAAATGCAGGGGGAATATGGAACTTCCCATTCCTATGAAATTGGTGGAGATTTATCATCTGTTGAATCAAAGGGCATAGGTAAGCTTGGCATTGATTACATTTACAAGGATGGAAAATACATAATCAAAAAGATATACAGTGGCGATTTATCCAATGAGAATGAAAAGTCTCCATTAATGTACACAGATATAAAGGAAAACGATGTGTTGAAATCTGTCAATGGCATTGAATTGAGTGAAGATTTCAATCCAGACAGAGCCCTGTTGAACCATTCAGATGAAATCGTAAAGATTGAAGCCCAGAGGGATAATGAAATAAAAAGCTACTTTGTAAGAACCCTGAATGATGAAAAATATTTAAGATACCGAAATTTTGTAGAAACAAATCGTGAGTATGTGCATAAAGTCGCATGTGAAAGGGTAGGTTACATTCATATTCCGGATATGGGAATGAATGGTTATAATGAATTTTTCAGGCTTTATGACCGCGAATCAAACAGGGAAGCTTTGATAGTTGATTTAAGATTCAATGGTGGTGGTTTTGTTTCACAGTTACTTCTTGAAAAAATAGCCAGGAAGAGAATAGGTTACGACGTCCCCCGGCGTGGAATTATTACCCCGTACCCTATTGATTCCGTTAATGGTCCACTGGTTGCACTGACAAATGAATATGCAGGATCTGACGGGGATATAGGGACCCATGTGTTCAAACTAATGCATCTGGGAAAGGTCATCGGAACCAGAACCTGGGGCGGTGTTGTTGGAATAAATCCTAAAATCAAGCTTCTGGATGGTACAACTGTTACCCAGCCACAGTTTGCAACGTGGTTTTCAGATGTTAAATACGGACTGGAAAATTACGGAACAGACCCAGATATACCAGTTGAATATATGCCACAGGATTTTTTAAATAATAAGGACCCTCAGCTTGAAAGGGGAATTGAACTGGCCCTGGAAGAGATCAAAACATACAAAAAATTGAATTTAAGCGACTGATTTGCATTGAATTCAATATCTTACTTTTTTTCCTAAAATTTTATATGAACAGAATTTAATTATTGGTTTCTACATCATAATAGTAAAATTAGAAATTGTAAATTTAAATGTTAAAATTAATAATAAGTAACCGATTCCGTTTTATGGATGAACCAAAAATTGTTCAGATCTGCCATGGAAAGATTTATCCTCCATATGTTTCTGCATACTCACTCAGGGCAAATAATCTTTTAACAGGTTATAATACAAAAATAGTTTCCACAGGTGGTATGATTATTAAGGACAATTTTATTAACAATATCAGGGAATACAGATCGCTGCTTACCACCTTTTATGCAGCAATAAAGAGAAACAGATACTTTGAAATAGCCTTGTCCAGAGGCCAGTTCGTAAGGAAAAAATATATAGTTTCAGTTAAATCTATTATTTCTGAATCTGATATAGTTATCCTGGAAGGACCGTGGCAATATTATCTTTTTAAGGATTCTCTAAAGAATAAATATTTGGTGTATGATGCCCATAACGCCGAGTCTCTTCTACGGAAGGGAAATAAATACTATGAATACACTGCAAAGTTGGAAAAAGATCTTGTGAATGGTTCCAACCTCATTCTAAGTGTGGCAACACGGGATATGAATTATTTTATTAAAAATTTCAATGCTAAAAATATTTTTCTTGCAACGCATATACTGGGCAACCAGAAATATCAATGGAATGGTAAAACCTCAAAGAATATTATTTTTATAGGGTCAATGTACAAACCAAATATTGATGCAGTTAATTTTATACTGGGCATAGCAAGGCAATTACCTGACTTCAGATTTAGCATTATTGGAAACGTTAACCTCCACAGATTTCCACATGTGCCTGGAAATGTCAAATTTTATGGAATGATAAATGAAGATGAAAAAAATAAAATTTTATCGTCCAGCATTCTTGCCCTGAATCCGGTGTTCGAGGGGGGTGGAAGAAACGTGAAAATGGTTGATTATATTATGCACGGGATACCCATCATTACAACTGAGATAGGATCCAGGGGATTTTCCGAATATAATATAAATAAAGCGTTCATAGTTGACAGCGGTAAAAATTATGTTTCAATTATTAAAGACCTTACATCTGACAGGGAAACTCTGGAAACAATGTCAAGATCCATTGAAGAATTGAGAGATGCAATGATTAAAAAGGAGGGTGTAGTAGATGCCTCCAGAATAATTATGAGGGAATACAATAAATGGAAATCTAAAAAATAAATAATATTTTGCAGTAATTTTGGGAATGCTATTTCTGGATTAAATTTATTTATTACACTATAATCTGTATTGATGATAATTCATAATACACTTGGAGGAGAAAATCAGGAATTTGTACCACTACACCCTGAAAGAATAAATATGTTTGTTTGCGGTCCAACGGTATATGATGATTCACATATAGGCCATGCAAGAACGAATATATTCTTCGATGTTATTGCCAAATATCTAGGTGCAAGAGGATATTCGGTTTTTTATCTACAGAATATTACGGATATAGATGACAAAATAATCAACAGGGCAAAAGAAGAGGGAAAATCATATTCGGACGTTTCGGATTTTTATTTCAAAAGATATCTTTCGGTAATGAAAGCCCTGAAGATAGACAGTATTAATTATTATGCCAGGGCAAGCCTTTACATAGATGAAATTGAGGATCAGATTAAAAGAATCATGAAAAAAGGATATGCATATGAAACCACCGACGGCATCTATTTCAGGGTTAAAAAATTCAGTGATTACGGCAAACTTTCAGGCCAGAACATGAATGAAATAAAGGCAAATGCCCGTGGGATCATCACTGAGAAGAAAGAAGCACCTGAAGATTTTGTCCTCTGGAAGAAGATGAAGCCCGGCGAGCCGTACTGGGAATCTCAATGGGGTAAGGGCAGGCCCGGGTGGCATATAGAAGACACTGCGATTACCGAGGCATATTTCGGAACAAAATACGATATTCATGGGGGCGGTAGCGACCTGATATTTCCGCATCATGAGGCAGAAATTGCTCAAATGAGGTCGATCAGTGGCGAGAAGTATCTGGCACGCTACTGGATTCATACAGGCATGGTAAATATCAACAGTGAAAAAATGTCAAAATCATTGAAAAATTTCATAAAAACAGCAGATGTGCTCCAGAAATACAGACCTGAGGTACTCCGATTTGCCATGGTAAATTCCAATTACAATAGCATAATAGATTATTCAGAACAGTTAATGGAGGATTCAAAAAACTCAGTGGAAAAAATAAATATACTTTACAGAAAGCTCAAAGGCTTCAGAAATATTTCCGGCAAATATATTATAAAAAGTGATGAGACAATAAACAATTTAAATAATATTATGGACAAAAACTTTGATACCAGATCTTTAATAAGAGAGTTATTATCATTCGTTTCTGATATAAATAAGAATTTAGATGACCTATCACCAGAATCAGCTGCAGGTGCTGTAAAAGTTATTGAGTATTGTGATTCTTTTCTCTCAATCCTTTTTAATTCAACACTGGATGCGGACTGGATCGTAGATCTCGCTGTAGAAATAAGAAACAGGGCCAGAAAAAACAAAAATTATGAGTTATCTGACTATATAAGGGAAGAACTACAGAAACATAAAATATACATAGAAGATAATGGCGATAGCACAACATGGTTAAACTCATGAGGTCATGCGGATGAATAGATATTAATAATTATTTTATGAGTACAGAAATAATCCGCTTATTACTCTACCATGGTAAAAAAGATACTATAAAATGCTCTGGTTCTTTAACAGTTATTGTTTGATCTCATTACAGAATTCATAAATGCTTAATATAAATTATTTATTTCCGTTTATGGATTCAATTAAAAATTCATGTATACTTGTTATTGATATGATTAATGATTTTGTCAATGGTAAATTTGGCAATTCTAATGCAGTAATGGCTGTTAAGAATGCCACAAATACACTCAAAGACCTAAATGGAAAGATTCCTGTGGTATTTGTCAAGGATGATCATATTGATAATGATCCAGAATTTAAAGTGTGGGGTGAACACGCCCTGCATGGAACGCATGGATCGGAGATTGTTGATGAACTCCAGGGATTTCCTGATTATATCATTAACAAAAGGCATTTTGATGCATTTTTTGATACGGATCTGGACTCACTTCTGAGGGCGCTGGAAATCCGTAAACTATACATATTCGGTATTTCAACTGATATATGTGTGGAACATACCTGTGCCGGCGCATTTTTTAGATATTATCAGGTAGAGGTTGTGTCTGATTTATGTGCATGTATAGATAGCTCAAGGCAGATATCTTCACTGAATAACATTAAAATAAATTATGGATATAACGCTATAAATTCGGATAAATTAAAACAAGAGGTATTTAAAAATGAATAAATTCGTGATGGCAAATGATTCTGATATACTGAGCGGGATTGTTACTGATGTGTACTTCGAGAGAACAAAAAAGTACCTTGAGCTAATGCATTCAAATCCCTTTGTATCCATGGAAATTACTACACAATCGTCCACATATGATTATATTGATTTTACAGGTTTAAATGATGTTATTTCTCTTTTAAAATCACATAATTTAAGTGTTTATGCGCTCCCTGAGGGAACCGTGATTAAGCCCAGGGATGTGAATGGGGTGCCTGTTCCGTTTATCAGAATTCAGGGTAAATATCTTGATTTTGCAGAACTTGAAACACCATTACTCGGCTTTATATGCCAGGCATCCGGCATTTCTTCCTACTCTGCCCTTATTAAAAAATCTCTGGGAAATATACCGTTTATCTCGTTCGGAATCAGGAGAATGCATCCTGCAATATCCGCCATGATTGACCGATCTTCCTACATAGGTGGCGCTTCCGGGGTTTCAGGGGTATTCAGTTCTGAGATTCTTGGGATAAAACCTTCTGGAACAATGCCACATGCACTTTCACTGATACTTGGAGACCATGAGGCATGGAAGGTGCAATATGAAAACTCAGATTTCAGGGTTTTTCTTATAGATACATATATGGATGAAAAATTTGCGGCCATGAAGGCAGCCGAGGAATTTCCGGATATTGATTATGTAAGGCTGGATACCCCGTCCTCAAGAAGGGGGAATTTCCCCAATCTCATCCGGGAAATAAGATGGGAACTAGACATCAGAAACCATCAGAATATAGGAATAATGGTATCTGGTGGTATCAAACTTGAGGATATACCGGAACTGATCAATGCCGGTGTGAAATCGTTCGGCATAGGAACTTCTATATCATCAGCTAAACCTGTAGATTTTGGTATGGACATAGTAAATATAGATGGAACTGATATTACAAAGCGTGGCAAATTTTCGGGCATAAAAAATGTATTCAGGTGTCCAGAATGCCATACAGTAAAAGTCCAGGTATCTTCAGAGAGGCCGTCGTGTTCGTGCGGGCATGAGATGGATAATATTATGAAAAAATATATAGATAAAGGAAAAATAATTTTTGATGATTCTCTTGAAATGATCAGAGAAAGGTCTTTGAATGAGATAGACTCTATTCTGGAATTATAAAATATCTAAAAATTTATTGAATTTATTAATAAATTTTATAACAAGAATTTATATTTATATATGTATTCAATCTAATATTATAATCAGTATTTGGGGAAAAGTTAAAAAAATAATGTACGCTGTCAAATAATGGTGCTTTTATAGTATTTATTGTCGGCACCGATTTAACAATATGCCGCTATATACCTGTATTTTCTGGCTGGCTAAATTATGTTAATCTGAGCTTCCTGCCGGTACACCATTATGGACGAAGACATTGAAGGAATTATAAATATAGATACAAAAATTATTAAAAATGATTTCCTCCCATGTTGCCCCGACAGTTTCATATAGCGAACTATTTACCATTATTATAAAGATTTGTCCGTATATATTAATAATATATAAATTCATCATGGTATATAGATAAATTGCCATCTTTCTAATTTGCTCTTTTATATTATAATGTTGGTTTTGGCACAAAATATTATTTATGTGTAATTTAAACTCAAAATTACAAGGAGAAATCGCCAAGATTATCCAGATGATTCCTGTATTTTGTATACATTATTACAACAACGATTGCTAAAACAACAACCCATACAAGTGATCCATATACACCGTATATGTAAGGTGCACTGAGATCAAAATAGACTGATGCTATTATTGCCCCTACAAGTGTTATACTTGATATTCCCGGTATAATTATATGCCTGAATATGTGTGTTCTCATGCCCTTCTTCTTCAGATACATATGAAGAGAGGTATTTGTAAGAATATGCACAATGTACGATATCGGAGATTCAAGTACAAGTAAAAATACACTTGAATATAACAATGCGTCTATAATTTTTCCTGGATAAAGTAATTCAAATGATACTCCGGTAGTAAGAACAATAGCAAGTGATACAACTGTGATAAATAGTATTGCGTAAACCGGCACTCCCCTGGTGTTTGTTCTGGATAGTTTTTCTGGTACAACACCTTCTCTGGACAGAGAAAAAATTACTCTGGACGCATTTGTGCCCAGGGATACAGTTGCAGTAAAGAATGAGTTTATAACTATAATCAAAAGCACAACAAATGGAATTATGCCCATCCCAACAAATCCGTCCTTATAAATGGAGAGAACGGGATATGCGCCAATACCTGCACCTGTGCCGAAGCCGAACATATTCAGGTAACCCCATGATATTACCTCAGCATAGGATGCAAGAATTATAGTAACACCAAGAATTAAAATACTGGCTATTATAGACCGGGGAACATTTTTTTTAGGATCCTTGGTTTCCTCGGCAATAGGTATGGAACCACCAACACCAACAAAGGAACCTATTGCATATACCATCATGGCCATGAGAATGATAAAGTTGCCACCCACCGGAATAGCAGTAAATGGTTTAATTGATAATGATGTGTGGTTTACTCCGATAAGATAAATAGACGTGGAAATGAAGAATACAACCTCTATAAGAATTGCATATGAAACATATTTCAAGGAAGGCTTAATCCCTTTGTAAATAAGAAAACTAACAAAAAGGATAAATGCCACAGTAACCGGAATCCACAGTATATTAACATATGGAACGGTGATTCCGATGCTGGGCAAAATAGCATAGGCAAAGCCGATGAATCCGAGGATGCCGAAACCGGTAAAGCTGAGAATCTGATAACTTATATATGAAAGGGCTGTTGTTAGGCCGAATCCCCTTCCCAGACCGTTCGCCACGAATGTATAATATCCTCCTGAACTGGAAATATACTTGGAGAATTCGAACGATGAATAACTCATCATTGAATAAACAACAAGCGCCATTAATAATATAAGCGGAATAGAAAAAGCACCATCAGGATAATTTGAAAATGTGAATGTTAGCAATGCTGCAGTTCCTGCTACATAGAGGACGATCGTTCCTCCAGGAGCATTCAGGCCAATTGCCTGTGATACTGCATGCCTCAATGATAACTGATTATAACCCAGGTGTTTATATTCCTTTTCAGGACGGAAAGCATCTTCCTCTATCACGTAGCACTTAATGTCTGAATTATATTTTAATTTTTGTTAACATTTCGTTATTCATGTTATGACGGAATTCGTATTCTATGGTAAATATTTATTTTATTGCCGGTTAAATTGCTTTATAATCTGAAAGTGTATACACTCATTGCATAGCAGGGAAATAAAAAAAAGTTAAAAACAATAGAAGTATATATTTCTATGAAAATACTCAATCTGGAAGAGCTGGCAACCACTCCTGAAAAATCACATATACTGAAAATTATAGAAAATGCAATGAATGAGTTAACGCCTGAAAAAGCAATAAGAAATAATTTCAATATCCCGCTGGAAAAGTTTCAGAGCATCTATTTAATAGGATTCGGGAAGGCGGCGTACGGGATGTATTCAGGCATAAGAGATAGGATTCAGGATAAACTAAAATATGCAGGTATAATAATACCTGATGATGAGGAAGTCATCACAGAATTTCCGGAATTGGAAATAATGAGGGGAACCCATCCATATGTAAGCCAGAGCTCTGTAGATTCTTCCGTAAAGTTGATGGCGGAGGTTAAAAATCTTTCCTGCCATGATCTTATAATAGTTCTGATCTCCGGAGGTGGCTCATCCCTGTTTGAAATTCCAGAAAACGGAATAAATATCCAGGATATAATGGATATATCAAAGGAAATCATGGATAATGATGGAGACATTTACACATTGAACAGAATAAGGTCCAGGTTATCCTCTGTAAAGGGCGGGAAACTGGCAAAATTATTATATCCAGCACAGGTTGTTTCATACGTAATATCTGATGTTATTTATGATGATATGAGCATTATTGCCTCTGGTCCTCTGGTTCACCCAGACTTCCAGGGTGATATTTCAGAATTGGTCAGCGAATATGTTAAAGACCCGGCTCTTGCAAGGCTAATACTGCAAAATGGAAATTCAGATAGTATTGAAAATAAATATTTCTCCACAGTTGAAAATCATCTAATCCTGAATAATTATGACTTTGTCAATGCCATGTTCTCTGCAATGAATGGAGAAAAGATAAATCTTGGAAGCAATGTTCACGGAGATGTGAATTCTGTTGCAGATAGTATTGCAGCCCTATTGAGAACAGTTTACAGTATGAAGAGGAGAGGATTTATGTTCGTCTGCGGTGGGGAAACAACAGTGAATGTACAGGGAACCGGATCAGGAGGGAGAAACCAGGAACTTGCTCTCAAACTGCTTGAATCCATGAAAAAGGGTGAAAATTTCACATTCTGTGCAATTGGCACAGATGGCATAGATGGAAAGAGCCCTGCTGCCGGTGGAATAGTTGACCAGGATACCAAAATATCAGATCTTGATGTATACTTAAAGAACAATGATAGTTACACAGCACTTCTGTCTTGCAAGGGTGCCATTATGACCGGCCGTACCGGAAATAATGTTTCAGATATAATAGTAGGTTATTATTCAGGGGCAAATGACAATTTTTAAATATTGGCAGCAATTATGGAGTGATTGGCATGGAAGAGTTGCTTTGTAATATAGAATTTGAAAAGGATGAAAAAGGTTACAGTGCTAGACTGAGAACCGATATGGGAGGACTCAGGGAATACAGTGGACTCACCCTGGAAGAAGTAATGAATGAAGTTATACTTGAACTTCAGGAGGAATTCTCTCCATAAATTATTTTATAAGTTGAAAAACCAGGTTTTAACTGGAAAGAATATAACCGGCACTATTGAATTCAGACTTTGCCATATCCTTGTACGTTGCATCTCCGGTAATTTTTTTGACGGTAAGATATTTTCCGCTCTTTTTTACTGATACTGATAGTTTTACTGTTCCGTCTTTGAAATACAAATAATTGCTTGTAGAATGATATCTGGATTTTACGTATCCGGAAAAAATAAGTGCAATTATATCTCTGGGCGGTATAATTCTTGAAACTTTATCAATGACCTTATCGTGGTGGCTTCCATAGGGTATGTAAATTATCCTGTTCTCAGATGGTAGCAATGCCTCTTTTATAATTTTCCCCCTGTAGAGCTTCTTTACACAGAGATTATATTCGGCATCATCTTCCTGTCCAGTAAGCTGCCTGTAAACATTAGCATCGAAGAAACCTATTCTGGTTATAAGTTCCCTTAATAGTGTTTCTATAGCCTCTATTTTACTGTACTCATCGTTTATTGTTATGTACCTTCTTCCTTTATCCTTTGCAATAGCATTCAGTTTATACAGTGATTTTACCGATTCTTTTATTACAAGAGAATTCAATTTCATCGATTTAATTAACTCATTTTCTGACATGCTCCTGGAGATAAGGACCTTATACACCTCCTCTTCTGCTTCAGTTAATGGCCTTTTTTTGATTGCCTTATAAAGGGCAATTACATTTTTTGTGCCAAGTGCAGGCAGGTTGAATGGCCCATCAAAATTATAGATGAGCATTGAATTATAATAATTATTCAATTCCACATTACGAATCCCGGTATAATATGCCTCCATATCGCTTCTTATTCCAAGATAAATTTTGCTCAATGCACTGTAATTCATGGTTGTTCTGCATGAATTATACTTATATACAGCAAGCGACATTAAATTTTCAGTGCTATCAGCGATGACATCAAAGTCCCCCATGTAAATTACATTGTCTGTACGTTTATATCCGATACTTTCACCAATACTGAGCAGGTCATTATTTTCAGTACTGATAATTATGGAATCTGCATTGAGTTTGGTCGAAACAGTCCGGACCGTATCCAGAAATTCCTTTATCTTGCCAGTTTCAAAATCTATGTTATCGAGCCATATACCTGGTGCTTTTTCTTCCATATAAAACATGGATTCCTCTGATCCATTATACAGGAATCGTGCATTGAAGTCATCGTTTCTCACATACTTCCCCATATATATGCTAACCGGATCGTTTTTCATGACTATGAGAGACCCTGAAACTGGATTAATGTCCTGGCCACCATAGTAAATCTCGTTTCTATAGTAATATGGCGGAAATCTGGAATAGTCAAGTTTTGCAGGGTTGAACCAGAAAAATCTTGACAGTTCCCTGGTAGTTACTGGTCCGTATTTTTCAATTATTTTACCTGTATCTATGTCCTTCGAAGGAGTGTAAAGTTCCCAGGTTCCGTTTTTTCCCTGAGTGATGAATATTTTGAATTCAAGGTTTTTTATTATGCTTTTAATTATCCTTCTGTCCATGCCCGTTATATCGGCGAGTTTTTCATCTGTATCTATTCCTCTCCCAATATGTTCTGTAATCTGATTTTCAATTTCGCTATTCTTTTCTTCTCTAAGCTTATATAATAAGTCCATGAGCCACTTTGCTATGTAAGCATATTTATTTTTTATTGCTCTAGCATAGTAAATGTCTCCTGATGCCAGTAATCTTTCCAGGTCTGCTTTGCGATAATTCCCGGTTCTGATACGTATATCTATGAGGTCAAAGGCAAATCCATACTTATTGAAATACTCCTCAACATTTTGTACGGGCAGCGTAAAATTAACTATGCGTTTCCTGGCAATGTCCTCCCCAGTGCTGTTTACAATAGCCTCAAAATCCGATTTCATCATGTACTGTTTCATGAAAATCGGGGTAATGTAATCGTACAGTATATCCCCGTTTTTGGCCATTGCATTGAGAGTTTTCTCCAATTTCTCATTGTTTACAGGAAGCCTGATCAGAAGCTCATCCAGAGATAGCGGTCCATAGGAAGAAAGTACTCTGGAAATTGCAATGTTCATGCTGTTTTCCGGTATATCAGGAATAGAATTGTTCTGGACATAGTGCTGCCTGTCTCCGTGTACTTCCTTGCGTATCATATATGCAGATTCCAGTTTTATCAGGCTATCCCGGAGCTCCTGTTCTCCAAAACCGGTCTTTTTTATTTCACTGAATTTCTGGTCATTTATTGAATTATAAATTTCCTTATCACGGTCTGTCAACTGCACATCCTTTTTAAAGAGATCGTACACAACTGGGTAATATTCTGAATAGACCCACTGGTCTGACCTTATGAAACAGTATGTGATTGTGCTGGATTTTATCAGGTTCTCTGTTATGTCTTCCAGGTTTATATCACTGTATTCAATTGGAGAATTATACTTTTTCTTGAAAGGGTCTATATACAGGAAATGCCGGGCAAATTCAACATAGCTCTCCTCATCTGTCACCTGTGGTATTTTATTTCTGAAATAATTTTCAACAAGTTTTGAATCTTTTATGAGGAAATCTATTCCTTCAGTGCCATAAATTTTATCCAGAAGTTTGCTTCTGAGATCTTTCAGTAGTTTTGAACGGTCTTCCATGAGTACTATATCTGAAACTCCTGAAAGTATGAGATTATAAGAAAATGGACTTGTTTCAGTGGAATAATCCCTTATTGTAAATTTCTTTCTGGATATCACATCATTTACATACCATGATGCACGCTCAACATCCATGACATCGTATTTAACCTCGTTGAATGCCTCCTTTATGACAGGAAAATTATTCATTGCTTCCAGTGTCCTCAGAAGGCGGTCACTGCGTAACTGCTGCCTGGCAACGGAAATATCAGTCTGCTTGTACTTCCTCAGTACCATGAGTGATCTGGTGGCACAGTACCTGAAACGCTGCTTGAATAGTTCGGTATTGACTATTGATCTATCCACAAGGTCTCTGAAATTTGATGGATTCAGAAGTGTAACAACATCTTTTATTGGAATCCTGCGATTCAATGTTATGGTGAATCCATTGTCATTTACGCTTATTCTTGTATTCAAACCGTATTTGTTTGAGACTGCAAGACCATAAGCCCTGGAAAGTGCATCGTTAACCCTTCTTCCAAGTGGTATGTGGAATATAATGCTGTAAAGATCGTTATCTATGTATCCCTCCACATAGAGGGATTCCTGATCAGGTATGGAAAACTCACCCTGGGATTTTACGTATGATATGAGGCTACGCGCTCCGAAGGAGTCCACCCTATAATTTTCCATGAGCCAGTTTTCCGTTTCCTCCCCGTTCTTTATTCTTCTGTAAAGCTCTTTCCTGAAATCTCCTATGAGTATACCCAGATCGTAGCTCCGTGGGAGGAGCTCACCTGTCCATGAAGGCACAGTAGGTTTCATACCTGTTGCAGTTTTTACAGTTATATTGTTGCGGGACACTTTCAAAAACATATAGGTTCTTGCTCCAAGCACAAATATATCTCCATTCTTTAGCCGCTCGACGAATTTATCACTGAGCTGGCCAAGCATTCTTCCCTTCTCATTAACCACATTGTAATTGGCTTCCTCTGGAATGGTACCAACGTTCATAAAATATATCATTCTGGTGCTTGCCTTCTTTCCGAATTTCTTTTCCTCTTCATCATACCAGATTTTTGAAAATAGTGTGTTGCCTTCTATTCTGCCGGATAGATAATTCAAGGTTGAGATAAAATCATCGTATTCAAGGTTATGAAATGTGTATGAATTTTTTATTAAATTATATGCCTCGTCCACACCCCATGCCTTTTCAAGTGACATACTTATTATGCCCTGTGATAGCACGTCCAGTGGATTAACAGGGACTGTTACCTTATCAATTTCGTGATCGTATGCAGCCTTTGTCATAACCGCACATTCCATTAGATCATCCAGGTCGAAAACTATGAATCTCCCCAGCGAGAGGTCGCGTACGCCATGCCCTGATCTGCCTATTCTCTGAAGTGCCCTGGAAACGGACTTCGGGCTCCCTATCTGAATTACCATATCGATGTAACCAATATCGATGCCCAGCTCCAGGGATGTGGATGTAATAACACACTTCAAATCCCCGTCTTTTAACTTGTTTTCCACCTCTATCCTTGTCTGTTTTCCCAGGGATGAGTGGTGGGCCTCTATATTTTCTATTCCACGTGCCTTAAGCCTCATGGCGACATGCTCAGTGGAGCTTCTTGTGTTTGTGAATATAAGCGTGGTTTTATGGCTGTTTACCAGGTCAACCAGTATATCATACATCTTTTCATTGGCTACCTCATAGCTTACCAGTGTAAGGTCCTTTACCGGCGTGATAATTTTTAAATCCAGATATTTATTGGTGTTAACTTCAATTATAGTGAATTCCCTCTGTTTATCACCATTGTACCCACATAAATAGGTACCGATCAGATCCAGGGGCGCCTGTGTGGCAGACAATCCAATTCTTACAAAACCCGGTGAAAGATTCTCCAGACGCTCAAGATTAAATGATAATAAAGACCCCCTTTTTGTTGATGATACCTCATGAATTTCATCAACGATAACATATTCTACACCGGTAAACTTTTCCTTGAACTTTGTAGCTGTTATAGCCAGGGAAAATGATTCAGGTGTTGTTATAATTATGTGTGGCGGTTTTTTCAGCATCCTGTTCCTGTCACCCTGTGCTGTATCTCCAGACCGCACTGCTACTTTTATTTCTGGAATTTTGAGCCCTTTCCGGGCTGCAATTTCATATATTTCATTCAACGGCTCATTCAAATTTTTGTTGATATCATTTGCAAGAGCCTTCAATGGTGATATATAAACACAGTAAATTTTATCTTCCAGTTCACCGTGTCTTGCCTTCTGGAAAAGTTCATTGATTATGGAAAGAAAACCTGTAAGTGTTTTTCCTGTGCCTGTGGGAGAGGAAACAAGGACATTTTTTCTGCTGTGAATGAGTGGGATTGCTTTCTTTTGTGGTTCGCTCAAATCGCTGTATTTATTATTGAACCATTCTGCAACAATGTCATCGAGAAAAGGCAATGACTCTTCTACTTTAAATTGATTTTTGTATATCATTGACGATAATCTGTAAGGTAATTCATATTTATATATAACAT
>JAKAAE010000022.1 GCA_021797225.1 Thermoplasmata archaeon
TTCCGATCAGATAACATTGTGAAAGAATTAAGACAGGATATTAACAGCTCAGGAGAAATAGTTAAAATGGAAAATGTTGTGCCAAATAGTATGTTTATACCCATGGATTTTCTATACTCAAAAAGTGAGGCAAATATTTTAAATTATGCTATATACCATGGATTTTTCGAAAACCCTAAAAAAATAAGGCTGCATGAAATATCCGAAAATTTTGGGATATCAGGGGCATATGCAAGTAAAATTTTAAGGTCATCCCTTAATAAATTAATGTACTCTGTTTTTTAATTATCTTTTAAATTTAAATGTTCCCTTTATAACCCACCCCGGTTCATCGGAATTAAACGGGCTCATTGTTTTTATTGTATATTCCTCAAGTATTTTTTCATTGATTACTATTCCAAGGCCGGGAATTTTATCCACTATTTTAAAATAGCCATTTTCAAGCCTGAAGTTTGATTTTTTGATCAGGTTAAGTTTCCAGTCTGGCCAGAACCTTTCAAAACTTTCCTGTATTAAAAAATTTGTTAGGGTAAAATCAATATTCAGTGTTGCAGCATTCTGTATTGGGCCATAGGCATTGTGGAATGCAACCTCCATGCCAAAGGACTGTGCCATCTGTGCTGCACTTTTTGCCTCCATTAATCCTGTAAAGTTTGCTATATCAGGCTGTATAACATCAACCAGATGATTTTTCATGTATTCCAGAAAAATATTTCTATTTAATACCCTTTCACCCAGGGCAACAGGTATTTTTACCTCGTTTTTGAATCTGTATAATCCTTCCATTTGATCTGGATGCACCGGTTCTTCTATAAATAATGGGTTAAATGCCTCCATGGCTTTTCCAGCCCTTATCGCAGAATTTGCATTGAACCTGCCATGGCATTCTATCATTATATCAATGTTGCTAAAATTCTTTTTTATAGCTGAAACTATATCAACTGCATGCCTGACATGCTCACTGCCTAAATAATCAAAGGCATCTCCAAAGGGGTCAAATTTCAGCGCACTAAAACCCATTTTTATTGTTTTTTCAGCATTTTTCACAAAATCTCCGGGTTCAATGGAATCGGGGTACCATCCATTTGCATATGCCCTCACCTCCTTATTGTATACTCCACCAAAAACATTGTATAATGGAATCCCGTATATTTTTCCAGTGATGTCCCATGATGCCATTTCAAAGGCGCTCAACGCTGCAGTTGCCTCCATGGATATGGGAAGCCAGTATTCGTGTTTATATGCCTCGGATAGATTCCTCTGTATCTCTGTTACCTCTTTGCCCTGAAAAATTTTTGATATTTCCTTTAACTCTTCATACACAGGCATTGCCATCAATTCTGTTGGTGCTTCACCATAACCAGTATATCCATCGTCCGTTGTCAGCCTTAAAATTAATAATAAGGAACTCCATGGACTTCCTGAATTTCCTCCTATTTCGCCTATTTCAAAAATATCTATATCCTTTATTTTAGACATAAACATTAATTGTTTAAAAACTATATAAAAATACTTGTTAAATACTTAATCAATTTACAGTATTTCTATCTCAATTAAAGTGCTTATTTTATCATATGGTTCTATGTAGTTAGCAGTTTTATTGTTTATCTGCCCGTAAAGCCCTGATGCTGGAAAACTGGTACTCATCTCTATTGCCATTGCATAAATTGTTCCAAACCATGGATATCCGGGACCCCCACCTGTAGGCAGCCATAGCCATAAACATTTAAAAAGATTATTATCGTACCTGAATATTATTTTTCTCTTATTATTTTCAATAGAAAATTCAGGTTTTTTGACCTCTGTGAGATATAATAAATCATTTGTATTATATTTACCCTTATCCGGAAATTTTGATATATCTACCTTACTACCATTATTATCTAATACAAATGGCCATTTTCCCTCATAGCCTCTTTTAAACCTGGCATTTAAATTACCTAAAGAACTGTCTGAAATTATATTGCTATCTGATATATTTATAATGGTCTCTCCAGACAGCAGGTTGGAGCCAAATGTTGGGTGGTGTAACCAGGAATATGGCAGTTTTTCGCCGGAAATGTTTTCTATTGATTCCTTTATCAGTATTTTATTATGCTTCAATTCTATATCTTTTTCTATTTTTAAGGGATATTTGTATAAATATGTAAATGTCGATATATATTCTTCATGATGTTCTTTTACATCCCATGGAATGTAAGGTGTTTCATCATGCAGCCCAAAGGTAGTATTATTTACAGAGCATTTATAGCCGGCATTGGGCACAGCATCGAAGTAACCACCAGAAAACATTGAATTCAGAAGATCCTCATTATAAGATCCACCTGCAATTTCATAATATTTTTTCAGTGGCCTGTAATGATTATATAAATATTCGAAATTTTCAGGCAAATACTTTATGCTTTTTATAATATCCCCGATTTCCGGAACAATGGTTAAAGAAATAATATCATTTTTCAATATGAACCTGTCCACCAATTTTATCACTCCTCGGGCGTACTTATGGGTGCTTTTATGCTCAGACCCCCGTCAACAAATAGCGATGCCCCGGTTATAAATGAGGATTCATCAGATGCTAAAAATGCCACAGCATTTGCAACCTCATCCACCCTTCCTATTCTTCCAAGAGGGTGTTCTTTTCCCCATTCCAATTTCTTTTTATTTATCAATTCGGTGTTATTTCCGACCTCAAGCATTGCAGCCTTGTCCACAAGCGGAGTGTCTATAGTTGCTGGAAGAACGGCATTGCATCTTATATATGGAGCATAATCCAGTGCTATGCTCTTTGTTAATCCTATTACTGCATGCTTTGAAGTTACGTAAGCTGCGGCATTTTTTGTAATTATCTGTGCCTGTACGGATGACATGTTTACTATATTTCCCCTGTGATTATTCATCATAAGGGGGATGCATTCCCTTGATGTGTTATATATCCCCTTAACGTTGATATTCATTATATTATCCCACATATTTTCATCGGTGGAGCTTAAATTCGAATATTCTTCAATGCCTGCATTGTTTATTAAAATATCCACTGTTTTATACCTGCCAATTACCTCATTTATAGCAGATTTAACATCGCTGAGTTTTGAAACATCAGTTTTCATATAAAATGCACCATCAATCCGATCTTCTGGGATATGCCTTGATAATGATATAACTATTGAGTTTTCATTTACAAACCTTTTTACTATTGCCTTTCCTATTCCTTTTGATCCCCCTGTCACAATTGCCACTTTGCCACTTAAATCTTCATACATAATATAATAACAATAAAAAATATTTAAATGATGCAGTTAAATTATTAATCAAATTATGACTCCGAATTTTTTTAAGTAATAGGTCTTTCTATTCTTTCCTTTATAAATCCTATTTTTTTATTGCTATATAAGATTTAACTTATATAAATTAGGGATAGACCATAGTTTGGGTGGAGAGATGGTAAAGAGGATACTTATGGGTCTAAATACATTTTTCCCTGATTTGTAATGTTGTTGCATGTGCCGGTAAATATATTTTTATAGAAGCATGCTGGAAATGGATTATAATGTTAAGAAGTTAATATTATACTTTATTAAATTGAAATTAATTATATATTTATGAACCTGAACTTGGCAGAAATAATTCTGGAATCGAAACCGGATAAATTCTGGAAAATATTAAAGCAGATTGAAGTAGATAATGCTGTTGGTGTTTTGCCCAGGGCATATGCTGACTGGAGAAACTCCCTAGAAGATTACCCGTGGGATTATATTCCATTATTAAAATATAAAAACATGCTTGAAGAGAGCGGCTTAAAACTTATAGCAATAGAAGATAACCCACCAATGGAAAATATCATGTACGGCACCAATCAACGTGATAAAGAGATGGAATATATTTATAAATTAATAGAAAACATGGGAAAATTAAATATAAAAATATGGTGCTATAACTGGATGGCTGGAAGCGGATGGTGCAGGTCAAGACCGGATATTATGGGCAAAAATGGAGAATATGTATCTGGTTTTAATGAAAAAGATATCAGGAATGCAGATCCGCCGTTAATGGGAAAAATAACATCTGACCAGTTGTGGAAAAATCTTGGATATTTTCTGGAAAATATAATACCTGTTGCAGAGAATAATGATGTAAAACTGGCAATGCACCCGGATGACCCTCCATTAAAAAATTTTAGGGGTATAGACCGGATAATGAATTCAATAGAATCCTATGATAAATTGCTTAATTTAAAAAAAAGTGAATATAATGGAATAACACTTTGCCAGGGAAATTTCACACTGATGACCGATGATTTGCCTTCAGTGATAAGGCATTTTGGTCAGAAGATATTTTTTGTGCATTTCAGGGATGTAGATGGGGATAAGCATAATTTCCAGGAATCCCTGGTGGGCAATGGCAAAACAGATTTAAAAAAATGCATGGATGCCTATAATGATATTGATTACAGTGGCATAATGAGGGTTGACCACACACCCACACTTGAGGGTGACAATGAAATAATACCTGGATATTCATATTCAGGAAGGATATATTCAATAGGATACTTAAAGGGCCTATATGACTCAATTCGCAGTAAAAAAAATTAAACAGTACTGACTTTTCCTAAAAACCTAATCAGGTTTTAAGGTTCTGTCTATCAATTTTAGCATGCATTTATTGTTGCAGAACCTGTAATTTCCTCTGTTTGTAACAGAAACATTTATATATACGTTACCGATCAAATGTTATGAACCTTGTTAATTACAGCCTCACAGGAAAATATGATGAACTATCGAAGTATGGGGATAAACTCTATGAGATGGGAAAACTTATAGATTGGGAATCATTCAGGCCTATTCTCAGTGATCTCTATAAGAATAATACAGACAATGGTGGAAGGCCAAATATAGATCCTGTAACCATGGTTAAGATACTGTTCCTGCAGTCCATATACGACCTTGTGGATGAAGAAATGGAAAAACAGCTCCATGACAGGATATCATTTATGCATTTTCTTGGCTTTCCCGACATAATACCGGATTCCAGGACAGTATGGTTCTTCAGGGAGAGATTATCATCCACCGGTAAGGATAAAATGATCTGGAAGAGTATATGGGAACAGTTTGATAAAAAGGGTATAACAATAAAGAAGGGCACTGTACAGGATGCAACCTACATCGAATCCGATCCCGGTAAGCATGGAAAGAGGCTAAAAAAAGGGCAAAGGAAAAGAAGATAGAGAGAAGAGCACATATCCTCTAAAACACGCAGATCAAAGGATGACACATGGGCAAAGAAGGGAAATAGATCACATTTTGGCTACAAGCTGCATACTGACCAGGGAACAGATATTCCACTGATAAAGGAATTTGTTGTTACAACAGCATCACTGCATGATTACAGGATAGACCTTGGAATACCGGGCATAACAAATTACCGTGATAAGGGTTATTCTGGAAAAGATACCAGGGGAATGGATGGAACCATGGACAAAGCATCAAGGAACCATCCATTAACTATTGATAAAATAAGGAGAAATGGAAGAACAACAAAAAAGAGATCACCGGGTGAGAGGCCCTATTCAGTAATCAAGAATATATTCAATGGTGGCCATGTATTTGTTACAATGATAAGAAGGGTAAGGGTAAAGGCAATGTTCATGTGTTTAGGCTACAATCTATTCACACTTCTATCCATGAAAAATAGGGGTAAGATAGCGGTAGCTATGGAAAAATAGATAAGTATAAGGGAAAAAAGAGAAAAAGGCAGGAATATATCAGGAAAAAAACAATACACGGCATAAAATCCGATTCTAGCTTGAGAGAAGAGAACAAACATACTGAATAAATTAGTTAATAGGAAACGTCATAAGAATATCGGGATGTGTAATATTAAAAAATATGGGTATTTTATAAATTATTATTTAATATAATCATTCCTGTTTACAACATTTCCGGGATTTCCATTGATGTAATTTTTTATGTTATTGCAGGCTTTTTGTACAGGAAGCATTACATTATCCGACATTCCTGCCATGTGCGGTGTGATTAGCACATTATCGGGTATTTTTTCAGTCATGTTTATTTCGTTATACCATACATCGGTTAAATAATAAAAATTTTTATGGTTTTTAAGATGATTCAATATGTCATCATGGTCGACTATTTCACCGCGGCCAGCATTAATAATGGCAAATCCTTTAAATAAATTAAGCATATTTTTGTTTATAATACCCATAGTGTACTGATTTAATGGGAAAGAAATTAAAACAAAATCACAGTTTTCCATAATATTTTTAATATCCATATATTCAGAATAAACATCCTTTTCATATGACCTTGAATATACATATATTTTCATGCCAAATGCACTTGCAAGTTTTGCTGATTCCTTCCCAATGCCACCATAGCCCAATATTCCAAGTTTTTTATTATACAATGTTAAATAATCTTTGTCTTCCAGTTGTTGGTATATGCCGTTATGTATCTCATTATTTGAGAAACATATTTTCTTTGCGTATGATAATAATAGGGCAATTACAGTTTCAGCAACAGGGATAGAATAGCCATCTGCATTGCTTGAAATTAATATATTCTCTGATATTTTTGAAAAATTTAAATGGTTTACGCCTGCTGATATGCTCTGCATAAACTTTGTGTTCTTTCCGGGTTCTGGAGTGCCTGAAAATAGTACAATATCTGCATCATCCGAAAAGCCTTTTATGGTTTCTAAACCAGTTATTTTATTGCACTCTTTCGATACGTCGTCATACCAGTCTTCACGATAATACCTTAAACTGTTAAGCTGTACTGACACTTTCATTATATACTATGTTAAAATTTTATTAATACTTTACTTATATAGAAAATAAACGTTTGAAGCTATCCTCTGATATTGATACAGGAATATACGAAAATGGTAGGGTTGTAACGGATGAGCAACTGAAAGAGGCGAACCTGATAAGAGATGAATTCCATGGTGATTGGAATTATATAATCGGATCTAGAAATAAAACAAATAGGGATGTTATTAATTAACAGCTACTTAACTACACCATCTACACCTATATAACTCCAATTACTTCATTGCGGCCGTGTTTTCATTTTATTACATTTTATAAACTTGATAAGTTATAATACTAAAGCATTATGCTTTATTTTAGTCCACTGATTTATATCATCATTTAATTTTTCAGGGTAACTGTCCCAGACTGTAAAACTAGAACAATAGCCATTTTTTATAAACCCGGTATTATTCAATTCCAGATCATATGAACTTAATGATGTATACGTTTTTAATGCATCATGTATGCCTATTTTTTCTTCATCGTCAAATATATTTTTTTCATTGCTATTTTTTATTTTCCTGTAAATGCTTGAATATATACCATAAAGTGGGTCAAATGAAGTGACTGGAGTATCAGAGCCATTTGATATATTTACTCCCTGGCTAATCAATGTTTTAATAGGAAACAAACCAAAACTTTCAGAATCCTTTAGATTATTCTGAATGACATCACCAATAAAATAAATAAACGCTGCCTGTGTTTCAAGATTGATTTTTTCATTTTTTAAATTCATAATATCTTCATTATTAAGTTTATATGCATGTACAAGTGAAAATGTAGACTTTGTTCCATTTTTATTAATTTCTTTTATAATATCTATTGCAACTGAAATAGCTTTATCTCCTATAGCGTGTATACTGATATGCTTTCCAGTGGCTGCCAGTTTATTCACCGCTTCTTTAAATTTTCCTATATCCCACAATGGAATTCCTCTGACCTCTTCAGTATCAAATTTTTGTATTCTATATGGATTTTTCATCCATGCTTTCCTTGACATTATAGACCCATCTAAAAATATTTTAAATCCGCCATTTTTTAGCTTACTGTTTTCCTTTATTTTGTTTGATAAGCCTATTTTTTCATCTACATCTTCCAAAGAATATACAGGCAGTGCTATTACCAGGCTTAATTTTATCTTATTATTTAACGTAACATTATTAAATGCATCAACTCTTGTATTTTCATTAATGTCCTTTCCGGTACCTCCTGTATCCTTTATTGCAGTTAATCCCGTGTTTAAATACTCTGCGCTTCCGTTTATTATTGCATTTTCGTAATCATTTAATGTATATTCCGGTATATGCTTTTTAACCAGGTCCATTGCCTGTGCCTCATACAACGTTCCATCCGAGATTCCACTTTTATTCCTGCCTATTTTACCATTGCTTGGATCTCTTGTTTCTTTATTTATGCCTGCAATTTCCAGTGCCTTGCTGTTGCAAACTGCATAATGTTCTGACATGTGTGTTATAAAAACGGGAATATCGCTTATTACCTTATCTAATATATACCTGTCAGGCAGTTTTTTTTCCTTTAATTCATATTCGTTTATCCCGAAGCACTGTATCCATCCATGGATTATTTTATTTTTATTATTTATCATATTAATAATGTCATCAAAGGAATGTGTATTCACAAGATTAATCTGATACATTAATTTTAGTGCAGTTAATGCAAAATGGTTATGCGAATCCATTAATCCAGGTGTTACAAATTTATCTCTTAGGTCATATGTATTTTTTTTATTTATTAAATCCTTTATATTGTTTTTATCCATTTTTACTATATCTTTTATTAATCCATTTTCTGTTTTTATTACCCTTTCTTCACTGTATTTTTTATCTCCATCAAAAAAATTGTTTACAATAATGTTATAATCCATTTATGTACACCTTTAAAATTACTATAAAATTTTTATATTTAAACGTTTGTACAACTACTGCTGTGTTGAATAAACCTTGCCTTATTCTCTTTCAGGTACTCAACTATCATGCTGCTATCATCTTTCTTAACAGGTATCCTGGAATGATATTTTCCATAGTATGATGAATTGTTGTATTCATAGATCTTCCTGTATAACCTTGAGCCCAATTAATAGCCTTTTTAATGCTATGGATATCTATTAAATCACTTATTGCAAATGGATAATCCTTATCTGTAGTTCCTTTAATACAGCACTATCATTCAATATATCTTACCATTTCAGCATAGAAAGATCCTGCATTCTGTATGTTCTGAGAACAGTATGGGAATCAGTCCTCTCTATCTCAACTATAGAACTGAGGCTATCCCATATATTTTCATATTTTGTTTTATCACTGCTTGCTGTAATAAGAACAAAATCTATGTCACCAAGAAGATAGTAAACAGAAAGTATTCCTTTAATTTTCATAATTTTTTCAGCAACTTTTTCTTTAGATTCTGGCGAATAACGGATCCTTACAAAGGTTACTGTAATAAAATTGTAACCCAGTTTCTTGAAATCTATCTCTGCCTTAAAACCTTTTATTATACTGTTTTCCTGCATTTCCCGTATTCTCCGGCTAACTGCCGAGGGAGAGAATATTCCTATAGATTTTCCTATATCCCTTAATGGCTTTCTTGAATTTTTTGAAATTTCTTTTAAAATTCTTTTAAAATTCTTATATCAAAGTTGTCCATGAACAAATATATAAATTTTATATAAATATTTTTCTTTAAATTGTCTATTTTATAGCTATAAATATTGCTAAATATAAAATTACAAGAATATTTTTCTTTAAATTTGCAGTATAGAAGAATTATAGAAATGATTATATCACTTAAAATCTTACATTTGTTATGGAATTAAATGAATATAAAAATTTACCAAAAATTATTACAGGAATACCAGGACCAAAAAGTAAATTATTACTACAGAAACAGAAAAGATATGAAACCCAGAGCGTGGTATACCCGGATGCATTCCCTATAGCCATTAAAAGTGCAGATGGTTCGGTAATAGAAGATGTGGATGGAAACAGATTTATAGACTGGGTTGCAGGAATAAGTGTCCTGAACCTTGGATATGGAAATATAGTACGCGATGCCGTGACAAAGCAAATTGAAAATATATGGCATGCACTTGAGATACCAACTGAGACCAGAATTAACTTTCTGGAGGAGTTAAACGATAGTTTTCCAGCAGCTATGAGAAACTATAAAACACTTTTTGGAATAAGCGGAGCAGATGCATGTGAAGCAGCAATTAACATTGCCCATGCAGTACATAGTGGAAATGGGAGTACTATTGCTTTTGAGGGGGCATATCATGGAATTGCTGGCGGAATTATTTCAGCGACGGCCGGGGAGAAATACAAAAGATCATCATACAGCAAAGGGTTTAATATTTTAAGAGTTCCATACCCATATAGCATGTGGTACCCATACTCCGTTAATGATATAATTGATATGATAAGGAAGGTGATGACAGATCCTGAAGCAGGCTACAATAAACCCGATTCCATAATAGTTGAACCCATCCAAGGTGAGGGTGGATACATTGTTCCGCCTCAGGGTTTTTTGAAGGCTATAAGGGAAATATGCAATGAGTTTAACCTGACAATGATAGTTGATGAGGTTCAGACTGGCCTTGGAAGAACAGGAAAAATGTGGGCATTTGAACATGAAAATATCATTCCTGATATCGTCTGCGTTAGCAAGTCCATAGGCGGAGGCATTCCAGTGTCACTTGTTTACTATAGGGATGACTATGACTTACAACTTCCGAAGTCGTTCCACATAGGCACTTACAGGGCAAACCCACTTGCCCTGGCTGCTGGCGTGGAGATATTAAAAACGCTACCAAATTATCTGGAAAGGGTTAGAAGAGACGGTGAGGAACTAAAACGCAATTTTAAATCTATAAATTCTGATCTAATTGCTGATGTCAGGGGTTTAGGTTTTATGATTGGTATAGAGCTAACTGAAGACAACAAACCAGTGTCGGCTAACAAAATGGTTGAATTGAAACACAGTTTGCTTTCAAAAGGTTTGATTATGCATACGTGTGGCCACTGGGGCAATGTATTCAGATACATTGGTGCGCTAAATATACCCGACGAACTCAACCAGAAAGGACTGGAGATATTTACAACAACAATAATGGAAGGTGTCAAATAATGGCTAACAATATAGATCCACAGGACAGTGATATTCTTTACAGGCTGGACAGCCTTAAATACAGGCCATATAATGGAATGGTCGTTGCATTGGTAGCAATAAGTTTTTTCCTGGTTTTCTGGGATGTGTATAATATCGGATTCATCCTTCCTGTTGCCGCCAAGCAGCTTAATGTTCCTGTTTCTAGTTTCATTTATGCACTTCCAATTACTACTGGCCTTATCGGATATGTGGCCGGTGAACTTGGTCTTGGTTACTATGCCCAGCGTATAGGAAGAAAGAATTCACTTTTAGCTACTCTTATAGTGGCTACTGTAGGTTCATTACTGGCTGCCCTTTCAACGAACTTTGTTGAAATTACAATTTTTAGGTTTATCATAGGAATTGCTATCGGAGGGGACATAGGTCTAACATCCACCTATATGGCTGAGATAACACCCAGCTCTATCAGGGGAACATATGTCGGCATGACCACGGCTGTTGGGATGATAGAAATACTTCCTGTCGGTGCATTAGCATATTTCGTTGTACCAACAATATCGTGGGGTTGGAGGCTTATGTTTGGCATTGGGGCTATTGTTGCAATACCTATAATAATTATGCGACTTACATATCTTCCTGAATCACCCAGATGGCTACTAAAAGTTGGTAGAAAGAAAGAGGCAGAAGAGGTTATATCAAAAATGGAAGAATACATAACAAAGGTACATGGAAAAATTGACAGGGTTCCAGCTGAGAAAATATCTGAAAAACTGGAAGAAACAAACATGGGAATAAGATCCCTTTTTACTAAAAAAAGTATAAGCAAGAGAGTAGTACTGCTTTTTACGGTGTGGTTCTTTTTTTATACCGGTGATTATGCACTTGTATCAGTAGTTCCAACACTATTCATATCCCATGGATTGACTGTTTCAACCAGTATACTGTACTTTTTCCTTTCAAGTTCCGGAGATTTTGTCGGCTCGTTTACGGGCATGTCAATATCTGACAAAGTTCAGCGTAAGTATCTAAGTTTAGGAATAATGGTGCTTAGCATGATTTTCTTCATACTATGGGGCGTTATTACATCACCAGTGCTGCTTATTCTTGCTGGATTCCTTGTATTCTTTACACAGGGGCTCTGGCTGCCAGTTATGTTTACCTATACCGCGGAGCTATTCCCAACAGAGGATCGTTCTACAGCTATGGGCATGACAGATGGATTGGGACATATAGGTGGTGCCATTGCGCCATACATAATACTTCCAATAGCCCTGTCTGCAGGAATAGCTGGTATAAGTGGATATACATGGGCTTTCATAGCCATGGGGTTGACTGCGCTAATTGCAGGTCTTATCGTTGGAATACTTGGGCCAAAAACTAAAAAGTTAAGGCTGGAACAGATAAATGACGAAAAGATATTAAAGGGTGATCTGGATAGGTAGTGAATCATTTCTTAAAATGTTCCACAGGTTAACATCTGTGGGCTACACTCCTGAATCTGGTGTGAACAGGCTGGCTCTTAACGAGTATGATATAAAGGCAAGAAACAACCTGGTTGAGGAACTAAACAAAATCGATGTAGAAATTGAAATCGACGACGCAGGCCTTATAATGGGTTCGGAAGGAACTGGAAACGACATTACTGCAATTGGTTCACATATGGATTCTGTACCAAATGGTGGACGATTTGACGGTTTCTATGGCGTAATGTCGGCTCTAGAGATATTGATGGAATTCAAGGAGAGACTGAACCACAGAAAAATAACGGCTATTGATTTTACAGATGAAGAGGGTGCCAGATTCCAGCCGTCACTACTTGGGTCTGGCATGTCCACGGGCAAATTTACAAAGGAATTTACATATTCCAGGCAGGACAAAAATAACATTACCTTCGGGGAAGCACTCCAAAATTCAGGATATATGGGTATTGAAGACAACAGGGTAGTTAAACAACAATTTTCAAGGTATCTTGAGCTTCACATAGAACAGGGGCCCGTGCTTGAGCTTGAAGGCTACCAGATTGGCATCCCACGTGGAATTGTAACCATGGTAGTTGACCATGTTGAGTTTTTAGGGGAATCAAACCAAGCAGGCCCAACACCCATGAATACAAGAAAGGATGCACTTGTTGCAGCTGCCAGATTCGCAGTCGAGGTTAGAGATGTAGCAAAATTGTCCAACAAAGAACTTGTCACGACTGTTGGTAAGTTTAATAACTATCCCAATGCTTATAATGTCATTCCAGGAAAGGTTGAACTTAATCTCGATACCAGGAGCCCTGATATGGAAACTGCAGAGGAATATTCCAGAACTGCAAAAGAGGCTGCGGATAAAATAGCTGGCGAGGAGGGTGTTTCAGTAAAATTTCAAAACGAATGGACAACAGAAACCACAATGTTTGATGAGGATCTTAAAAAGCAAATAGAAAAGTCATGCAAGGCACTCAACCTCAAATATAAGTACCTTTATAGCTGGCCTGGACATGATGCCCAGTATATGAACAGAATAGTTCCAACAGCAATGATATTCATACCATCCCATCTGGGTAGGAGCCACACAAAAGAAGAATATTCATCAGATCAGGATGTTCTAAACGGACTTGCCGTTCTCAGGAAAACTGTAGAAAACATATAATGTTATATTTTTTTCTTCTTTAATTATTTGTACCAATAAAAATATCTTGAGGGCGACAATGAAATAATACCCGGATATTCATATTCAGGAAGGATATATTCAATAGGATACTTAAAGGGTCTATATGATTCAATTCGCAGTAAAAAAAATTAGACAGTACTGTATGAACAAATTCAAGCATGCCCATGTCAGTATCTTTTTTATATTTGTTCTCCGGTACTTTCCACAGATCATTTATCCACTCTTATGTTCCAGCCGGGTTCCTAATTCTAATTAAATCCGTAATACCCTACAGAAAATTCAGAGTTCATAAAATTTAAAATAAAACATTTCAGTTCAATTTATTTTTAGAACTTATCAGGTATAAAAATACTGATATGGGAATTGAAACCTTATCATTACTCATAGCAGGCATGTCGTTTCTTGAAAGTAAGTAACCTTTATCATAGTGTAATTTATTTATTTTTTTATTTCCTGATTTGACCTCTATACCAATATTTTTGTAAACAAAATCAACCTCCTTTCCATTCTTTGTTTCTAAATAATAAATGTCATTAAATGAATTCGATAAATGTATTCCAACTATACCTTCAAGAATTTTAGACTCCTCATTTTCGCGAAATTGCGACTCACCAGAAACATAAAACTTCATAACCCTGTAAATAAATGGATCTGTAAAATATATTTTTTTATTGCTTCTATACATTATTTTTCCGTTTAATTTCTTGTAAAATATTTTAATAATAAATAATCCTTCCATTATTTCAAGATAGTTTTCTACTGTTTTGTGTGAACCAATTGATGCGGTTTTTGCAATAGAGTTTGCTGACAGTCTGGATGAATAACCTGTTATTATCTGGTCCATTATGGCCTTAAAATATTTCTGGTTTTTTTCAAGTTTAGAAATATCACTTAATAATGCATCTTTATATATTTCAAATAACTGGCTTAAAGGATCACTATTTTCAAGTAAATACGATGGCCATAAGAATCCACCACTTAATAAATAATTGTTTAACGCAATATTTAGATTATCTATATATGGTATTAAATTTTGAGCGGATTTATAAAAATTTTCCATGTCCTCCAGATTTATTTCAGTGTTGCAATCAATTTTATCATAAAATAAATCAAAATATTCCCTAAACTGCATTGGCAAAAATACAATTTTTAATATATCCCTGCCAGGAAACGTTTCCTTTAACAACGAAATTGAGGAGGAACCGGTTAAATAAATTCTTTTGTCTTTTAAGTAACCAGAATTAAACAAACCAAGTATTAAGGTATTCCAGTCTTTAACAAAACTAATTTCATCAAGAAAGATGTATCTTGTATTTTTTTTATCAGACTGTTCATCAAAAAATGTTAATGCGTTTTTAATATCTTCTTTACTGTCAATAAAATCACAGGTTAAATATAAAATGTTTCTTGGATTAATATTCTTATTTATTAATAAATCCATTATTACTAATTTAATGTATGTTGTTTTGCCAACCTGCCTTGGTCCCAATAAAATTATATTTTCATTTTTAAAAGTATAAACATGCTCGGGTTTTGTTTCTAAGGCTTTTTTAACCTTATCGTCTTTTAAAATCTCCGATTTGTTTTTCCACCATGGATTCTGCATGGTTACCGTGGTTAAGTCCATATTTGGTAATATACTACCAAATATTATTAAGTTTTTGGTAGTAGGTACCAGGTTTATAGGAATATTTGGTAATGAATAACCAGGATATGAATTAAACTTAATGGCTTAATCACATTTTCTTAGGGGTATATATCATTTCATGAATTTTAAAGCTTTCCATCAAGAATGTGATAGGCAGAGGAAATATTAAAGATCGGGGATACTTTTCAAATAATAAGAATGGGTGCCACAAATAATTATGTAAAATTATAATTAAATATTATAAATTATTTTTTTCCTGTAATATGCTTATTTGCCATACTGGAATCCAGACCTGACAGGCTTTTTGACTGTGTTTCGAATCCTTTCACCTGCCATAAAACAGTCATGCCCAGTGATAATACAAATATAGCCATCACAGTAGTAGCCGGTATGATAAATGGTAGTGTGGTATATGTTAATAATACCATGACCAGACCAGCACCAACCCATACAGAAAATCTTACCAGTGAAACATATGTTCCTCTATGGCGTGTGGGAAACAGTTCTGGTTCCAGCATTCCTCTTGCTGCCCATGTTAGTTCACCCGGAATAAATAATAATGCCATTAAGACAATCAATAATAATCCAGTTGAACTGTGTGTAATCGCCTCAAATCCCCATAATAATGCCCACAGACCTACTAATATTCCATATGAAAATATTGTGAATGATTTTCTGCTGATCTTATCAACAAAGAAAATGCCAAATACTATTCCAGCAACAACCATTGTTAAACCGCCAAGAACCGGTATTTCTGATGCTATAGTATATGTGAAGTAACTGTAACCGACACCGTAGGCAAAGTAAAGAAAAGCAACATCCTGGGCAATGCCAATCACAATTAAAATTAAGAAACGCATTGGAAGGCTGATTCCGGCTTTTACTGGTTCAGCGGTTCCATCCTGATCCTGCCATGCATTTTCTATATCTGTAACACCGTGAACTGCACGCCATGGTGAGGTTTCCTTCATATAAAGCCATGAAATTCCCATCGCCGCAATAGGAGCAACAAATAGGAGTGATATTGCAGTTTTGCTTACAAATGATGAAAAATGTAATAATACAGGTATAAAGGTAACAGCAACACCAATATTTCCAAAATTTTGAACTATTACAAGGGATTTACCCCTTATTTTGGCAGGGACCGATTCAACAATCATTGATAGTATTGGGGTTTCTAAACCAATTGCCGCCATTCCGACTAAAATAAATGATATTATTAATGCAATTAAATCACTGGAAAAAAACACAAAAATTGCTATTCCAGTTACAATCATGGCGGATGTAACCATGAATGACCCTTTCCTTCCAATATGGTCAGCCAAAGTACCGGCGAGTAATGCTCCAACCCCTCCAGCAATATAAGGCAAACTCAAACCCAAAAATAAATATTTTGATGGGAGGATACCCCCAACAACAGAAACGGGACCATAACTCTCTGCAACACCATAGACAAGCATGCCCATAGCAAGTGCAACTAGTACCGCATAGGGAACTTTATTTTTTTCTCCAGTTTTACCGGAATCAACAATATAGCCAGCTTCTCCTTTTTTTTCTGACTTGGAATCTGCTTCCATTATCTCTTATTCAAAAATATAATATATATTTATCTATAGTTATATAGTCGTAATGTCAGAATTATTTTATTTTATGGCCGTGTACATTATTTTGTGCGTTTATAAATGGTACCTCTAAGTAATAGAGCCCATTATTCACGTCCCCGCGTTTAAAGTAATCGTTCATATTCCTGAATGCATGCTTTGAATTAAAACCTACAAACTTGGTAATGTATTACCAGGATCTATTAAATTAAATTTTATTTATTAATTACAATGGAGATCG
>JAKAAE010000161.1 GCA_021797225.1 Thermoplasmata archaeon
TATAGGCAAGCATGAATGCAGTCAGCATGATAACCCCGTGAAATGTTGTTGTGATATAAGATAAAATGTTCAATCGATATACAATATCTCCACCGAATGCAAGAGCAACCGAAAGAATCTGGTTAATTCCAGCAAATTTTAGCGCATTTACACCGAGAAGTGTGGCAAAACTATGAAGGTTATTTTCTCTATCATATTCCATATCAGGTATATGGTTATATAAATCAAATCCCAGGGCCCAGAATATTGTTGCAAATACAAAAAACCATGGTATCCTGTCTATAATATAAAGGGGATTGTGTGCCCCGATGGCTGCTATGGCACCTGCCATAACCGAAAGTCCCTGTATAGAAGCAATCTGATAGTTTGCAAACGAAGTATATCTCTTCATATATGGATAACTTATTATTACCAGCGCACCAAGAGGCGATATTGAAAACGCCACAATATTGATAAAATAAACTGAAATGAAATAACCAACAAGACCTATTGCTATCAGAGTATATGCATTTTTTACTGTAATGACACCGGTAACCAGGGGTCTTGTTCTTGTCCTGGGATTTTTTGCATCTATGAACCTGTCGGCGAGATTATCATTTGTCATTCCCGCTATCCTTATAAAGAAAAGTGCAAAGAAAATCAGTATCAAAACCCTGAGGGACGGTATGCCGCGGATCGCCAGAAAAGCACCGAGGTAGGCCATGGGAAGGCTGAAAAAAGTTTGCTCCATTCTGAGAAACCTCAAAATGATGTAAAGTGTGCTTTTTACATCTTTTGCTCCTCCCGGATCCCACATCTTTCCCTATTTATGGCAAATTAATAAACCTTATTAAAAAAATTTCTTGGTTAAAAATGACTGATAATCCCCATTTTTCCCCTTCTGGTCCTGTAATATTTAGAAAGGAATGCAGACATCAATGAATATATATATCCTGTATGTGCTGATGATTCCTCAATACCCCACGGATATTTACTTTTAATTCTTATGCCAGACCCATCAAAATTATCCAGAATTGAAATGAATACCGGTTTGAAATCATTCATAACTCCGTTGATGCGTGAACCGACGAAGGTACCCTCTCTCATAGAAAGTTCCCCTGATTTTATATCTGAATCAACAATATCTCCAACGGCATATATACCATCCTTTACCTTGAAATTTCTATCCACTTTAAGGAAATTTTTAAACAGTGCAGGTTTGCAGCGTGGAAAAATGAAATCCGGTTCTGGAGATATAGATATTCCTGCATTTTTCAGGAAATTTTTAACGGTGATTGCAACATTTTCTCCCAACTGTCTCATAAAATTGCCACTATAACCTGCCTTTATTCCGGTTTTATTTAATTTTAATATATACTGCAACAAAATATAATCATCAAATTCATTTTCAGAAGCAATATAATGATTTCCGTAAAACTGCGCATTATCCATGAATCTTATCTGTCCCTCTCTGGAGCATCCTGTTGCAATAACAATGTTTTCTCCATGATATTCATGCTCATCGGTTTCTACTGAATAGTTATTCATATTTATTTTAACTACTTTTTCCCTTACAGCGCTGGGAATATTTATTTTTATATCTGATGTTTTTGAATGATAAATAAAGACACCGTTTGAATCCATTAACAAAGTATTCTTCTTATTTTTTATAGTATAATAAGCATTCAATCCCGAGTAACCTGCACCGATGATTATGTTTTTGTATTCCCGCAAAAAATCTACTCTCTGTCTACAGTTATATTTTTTACAGATGCAATTTCACTATCCAGAAAATATTTCAGCGACTTCCGTATAATTAAATCCAGAGTTGTTGGAGGTATATTCAGTGTTGCTGAAAGTTCCATGAGATTAATCCTCTTCGGAACATCAAAAAATCCAAGGTCGTATGCCTCTTTTACAATGAAAAGTGATTTTTTGTCTACCTTGGATTTTTTATATATATTTATTAATACGTCATTTCCTGTTGCATTCTTTAATCTTTCAGAGAGCTCCCTAACCAGTTCCATACTGGTCATTGACATATACCATATATTTTCCCCTTTCTCTATTTTCTCTTCCTTGGTAAACGATGCATCCCCTTCCCCTGTGTATTTTTTTATTATGCCGAGTATTGGGCATTCTTCAGTGGCCAATTTTATTATCATAATATTATCATTACTGTATAAAGTGTCAACATTAAGGACTTCACTGCTTGCCTTAATTGACGAAAGTATTTTCCCGAGGTCATTCTTTTTATAATAAATCTCTGCAATTTCATAAATGACACCGTCTTTTATTTCTTTCTTTATTACTCTTGAATTAATCCCGAACTCCGAATATAAACCACTGAGCGAACAGCTCTGATTTTTTATCCTGAATTTAACATCCATCTGTGTTTCCTCCCTGTGTGTCATATTGCGTCTTACAAAATATATACATAATGGTTTATAAATTTTTGTAGTCCATGATTAATGGTCTGACCATTTTTAAAGTTTTGCACCTGTAATTACAATCCATGATTTGTAGAACGATTTTCCATCCCATCCTATTGCAGAGGAATATCCACTTCTGTCATTTACAATATATTCAAGAGATTTTATACCTTCATCTGATTTTTTATCCACTGGATTTAACCACTGTTCAAACGTAATTTTCCTGCTATAGATTTCACTTTTAATGTTGCTGAATCCGGCATTCTCTAAAATTTTTTTCCACTCTTCCGGGGATGCAGCGTACATATGGGATGGGTCCCGCATTCTCTCCATATCATTCAAACTATTTATCATATTATCCGGTGCGGTCATATCGTCTATTCCTATCCTACCACCTGGTTTCAGAACCCTGTAGCATTCATTTGCAAATTCATTTTTATTCCTGAAATGATGCGGGGCCCGCCTGGATGTAACAACATCAAACTTTTCATCCTCAAATGGCATAGAATCAACATAGCCTTTGACCGTAATTACATTTTTGAGTCCATTTTCCTCAGCAAGCTTTCTGGTTTCATCAAGCATTTTATCAACCATATCCAGAGCATAAACTTTTGATATTTTCTGTGCCAATTTAACTGCAGTGAAACCAGCACCAGTGGCGGCATCAAGCCCGATCATATCTCTATTCAGTTCAAGCATATCCATGAGAATATTTAGATCATTGTCTCTTGCATGGGATTCACTTTTTGAATAGTAATCAGAGTTTTTGGAAAAAAAATCTTTCGTTTTATCATATCCATTCATGAAAAAATATTGATACAGTGTATATAAACTAATCTCAAATTACTGTATTATATAAAAATAAACTTTCAAATGCGGAGAGTGGGATTTGAACCCACGAATCCCTGCGGAAATGGACCCTAAATCCATCGCCTTTTCCTAGCTCGGCAATCTCCGCACACTCTGTATTATGGAAGTTTATATATAATTTATTGAACAAATTAGAAATACATTCCACGCATGATGGATTATGATAGACCCGGATGATACTGCAGTGGTGATGATTAATTACAGTACAGACTTTTTCAGACACACATTCAGTAAAATGGAATTTCTGTTAGGCATGGATTATATGAATTCCTTCGTTTCTAAATATAACATCCCTGTTATACGTACTAGAAGAAAACTCTGTTATGATATTCATAATCACGATTTGAAAGAGATACGGGATTTCAAGGAAAAAAACAGGAAGAAGAATATGCCTCCTGAATCTGATTACGATGAAAATTTTATAAAGGAATTTAATAGAAAAATAACCGTTAAAAACGAGATAAATGTTCAA
>JAKAAE010000162.1 GCA_021797225.1 Thermoplasmata archaeon
AATTTTTAATGCCACGGTGGCCCAGTGGTACGGCGCCAGCCTTGAGAGCTGGTTCCCTTGTGGATCGGGTGTTCGAATCACCCCCGTGGCGTTCATGAACACTGTTTGGTGATACCATGGATGAACTGGATGAGTTGAGGAATAATGCGATAGATTTTCTTTTCAACGTCGATATTATAGAAGACTGCACATATGTAGACCGAGATGATTTTATTCCTGGCGGGCTGGAGCACGATGATCTGGATTATCAGGATATAAACATGCTTTTTACAATCGATGATTTTACAGTTTTGAAGCTAAACGGTGATAGAACAGAGAAACTCATAATAAATTTCAATGGAATACACGGGAATGATCCTGAGAATTTTGATGACAAGGAATTCTATAGAAACAAGTACCATTTAATTACTGAAAAATCCAGCAATGTTTCCATGATAAATATTATACCGCTGAGAACAAAGGAAAAACAGACATTTCTGAATCTTTTCGGAAGGACGGAATTCAACGGAATCGTTACCTTTGATTATATAATAGAATCACTGTTCAGGACGTATATATTACCTGTTATAAATATAATAAAACCCCATGAAATCATGGTATTTGATCCCATGATAAGCGCTTCATTGAAAAATATCATATCCAGAGACAGCAGTTTGCAGGGTCTTCACATAAATCTTTATAATGCAATCTCTGAATACAATCAGGATGGAGAATAATTATGAAAGTATCAGGTATATACTTACCAGGAATAGTGAATATATGGATGTAAGATTTTACAGGGAATCAGATTTCAAAAGCATATGTAACATAGAATACAAAGCATTCGGTGATGGCGCCTATTCAAATTATATGCTTAAAATGATGCTTAAGAATACTGCAGGCTTCACCATGGTTGCGGAAGAAAACTCAATACTTTATGGATATGCAACAATGAACCAAATGGATTCCACCTCTGTTGATCTGGAAAGCATAGGTGTTATTCCGGATCACCACAGGCGTGGTATAGGTTCCATGCTCCTCGATTCCATGGAAGCCGAGGCAAGAAAAAGGGGATATAAGACAATAATTCTTGAAGTCAGGGAAAAAAACACAGGAGCTATAAATTTTTACAGGAGGCACGGCTATAAAGCCTCTGAATTTCTCAGTTCATATTATTCCATGAGTGTTAACGGCTCGAAGAATGCTTACAGAATGAACAAATTTATTTGAACCAATAAACTTTAATTCAACTTACAATTTACAAATCAACCTACCAGAAAGAAAGCCACTGAGTTTATGATGTGGATGAATTTCTGGAATACAAATATTTATATGATATATTTTAATAACAATAATAATAAGAGAAATAATAGAAGCACTTAAATTAAGGCTTCAGCTCTTATAAATAAAATACCTGCGGAGCGCTTAAGGGAATATACGCCTGTGGAGATTGATGCCTCTGCCCTTGAAGGATTAAATATAAGTCCATATGTAAGGGTAAACATTGTCCATGAATCAGGAAGCCTCTATGCCTTGGCATGAGGTAGCTCAGTGTAATGTAAGATGGAATCCTATGAAGTAAAAAGTATGCCTGTATCCTATTCCAGGAGAATAAAAATATCATTCTGTACCGTTGCAATGGAAATAACAGAGGATGTTAAAAAGTCAGTGGAAAGTATTATGAGTATAGCTGAGGAAATAGGGTATCCATATGAACTGATAGTTTCGACCCATGAAATAGTTAACTTTAGATCTGAAAATATTGAATTTATTAATACGAAATTCAGTACATACGGTGCAGGAAAACAGCTAGCTTTTTTAAAGAGTACAGGCGATATCCTGATAATATTCAATCCACATATTAAATACGGGCCAGAGATATCAGATATAATACATAATTTTTTGAAGAAGCAGGAGAAAAAAGTGCTTATATCGGATATTATGATAATTCCAAGAGATTTAATACACAGGTCCGGCGGGTGGAGAAACCTGCGAGAATATGAAGATATAGATTTACTTGCGAGAATTATACAGATAGGCAGTTTAATTGCATTCCCTTCATATCATTATGATTCCATTGAATACAGGAATAAAGGGAAAAGAACCGCAATAGAGAGAATTCGGGATTTCAGGGATGCTATCATAGGAGCAAATTATGATTTCAGGGATATAAACATCTTACATATTGAACCACATTATATATCATATGTTGCATTTATCATTAGTAAGTTTTCAGGATTAAAACCTTTTAAGCATAGCTATAAAAAAAACAGAACGAACAATAAAATAATTGTAATGGAAAGTATTGTTGAATCTCTTGTTTTAAAAGATTATGAAAACTACTATATACCCGAATCTATTCCAAAATTATTAATTTCCCGAGATGAAATTAATTACATGGAAAAAAGAAGCAAACTCTGGAGAAATATAAATAAGAGCATTGCGGGCATCATCCAGGAAAATGATGAATAATTATAATATCATAAATAATATTCAATGTATATTCTGTAATATTAGATACAGAAGGGCAGTTCGCTCCGGAATTTTATCTACAATCACGTATTCACTGTCCGAATGTGCACCGGCACCCACAGCACCCAGCCCATCTATGACTGGGCAGTAATAGGAGCAGAAATTTCCATCGCTTCCCCCCGCTACAGAGGCCTGTGAAAGTTCAAGTCCTATTTCCGATCCAAGTTTTTTGACTTTTTTATAAAGTTCCTCCGATTTTGCCGTTTTTATAAGCGGGGGTCTCAGTGTGTATTCCAACTGCCTTCTGGTTCCTTTTATTTTTACAGGAATTTCATTCAATACTTTAATAACTCTATCAGATTCATCCGGTATACGGTACCGTATATCCATGATGCCCTGACAGAAGTCAGGAATGACATTTGTTCTATTTCCGCCATTTATTACATCAAGGTTCAGTGATGTTCCCTTATTTTTATCATTGAGAGAAATAATGTCCGGTATCATAAATGCCAATTCATATATTGCATTTGCACCACTTTCAGGGTCAAGGCCGGCATGGGAGGCTTTACCATAAACAGTAACAGTAATAGTTCCAACACCGCTTCTCTCTGTTTTCAAAGACCCGTTTAGAGATGGCTCCATTACAAGGGTATACAATGATTTTTTTGCCTCGTCTATAATAATATCCTTGGACGAAGCCGATTCAATTTCCTCATCAGAGGTAATCAATAGAACAACACTGTTCAACAACTGATTATTCTTAATCAGGGCTTTAAGTGCATAAATAGTCTGTACAATTCCAGTTTTCATATCAAAGATGCCTGGCCCATACGCTTTACCATCAGCAATCCTGAACGGCCTGATTTTAAGTGTTCCTGCAGGAAATACCGTGTCGTAATGGCAGAGAAGCAGTACCTGCTCCGCGTTTTTTCCCTGTATTTTAAGTCGCAGTATTTTTCCGGCTTTTTCAGAATCAATAATCTCCGGATATAATCCCGTATGTTTCTTTATATATTCACTCATGAAAGATGCAAATTTGTCCAGCATTGGCTTTTCCGTTGATGGGGTTTCCATTTCGATCAGCGTTTTCAGGTCTAAAATCATAGTATTTTTCTGCATATTGAAATATTCCAGTATATCCTTCATTATAAAACACCTTCAGCAATAGTGTATTTATTCAGATACTCCTTATCGATAAGTATCCCTGTACCCTTCCCTTTGTTAGGTTTTATAGTGCCATTGACCATTTTGAATGGATTTTTAACAATATCATGTAAGAAATATTTATCATTTGGAGACGT
>JAKAAE010000023.1 GCA_021797225.1 Thermoplasmata archaeon
TAAGATACCTTTATAATCACCGGGATAGCCCACAATTTGTTTTCTCCATAGAAAAGGTATTCAGGCATGAAAGCGTGGACTGGAAACATCTTTCCGAACTTTACCAGATAGAGGGTGCAGTTTATGGATCGAATGTTAATTTATCCACACTGAAATGGCTTCTCAGAGAATTTTATTCCCGGCTGGGATTCAACAACATAAGATTGATCCCATCCTATTATCCATATACCGAGCCCAGCATGGATGTTGCGGTAGATATAAATGGAAAGGAAGTAGAGCTGGGTGGTTCCGGAATATTCAGACCTGAGGTTACAAGGCCCATGGGACTGAAATCTCCCGTGCTTGCCTTCGGACTCGGACTCGAAAGGCTGGCAATGCTCTATTATAATTTAAATGATATACGGGAAATATACAATAGTGACCTCGACTGGCTCAAAAATTATAAAATAAGGTTTTGAATTATGTTGCAGAAAGATCCTGCAATTTTTGTTTCGAAGGCAGCATCGGAAGCATGATAATTGATATTATGGAAAATACCAGCATTACCACCAGTGATGTATACAGAGATATGTTTACATACAGTAGAAGCGTTACTATAGCAATGCCCACAGCGCCACCTACTATATTGCCGAAGCTCCACACAAGTGCATTGGATCTGGTTGAAAATTTCTGGGGAATTGTCTGGGCAACATAGCCGAGAAGCACCGGGAAGCTGGTAAATGCGAATATTGCATATAATAGATAGATTACTGTAACAAGGTAGACATTATCTGTAAGGAGGAGTAAACCGAAAAACAGGGTTGATGCTACCGTGGTAACTGCGATTGTAAATTTTCCACCGTGTTTTTTTACCACCGTTCCAAAATATGGCTGCCCGAATACTGCACCTAGAAAACTTATGGTAACTATATCTCCCATGATTATTTTTGAATGGAACACATCATCAAAATAATCCGGCGTAAACGTAACTGTTCCAATGAGGAAAAATGCCCGGATAAATACTATTGCCGTGAGGATATATAGAAATTTGCTATATTTGGCGTATTCGGCCCTGGATGCTTTATCCTCCACAGTGTTCTTGCGATGTTTTTCTCTATCTATTTTTATATACTTTGTCCTTTTAAAGAAATTTAATCCGGTGAAGATGATGAAAGCAGCTATGAGTGTATATATGGAAATAACAATAAGCCCCCCGAAATGCCCGAAAAATAACATTGAATAAACCAGTAGTGATGGTATTAAGGCCCTCCCGAGACTGCCAAATGACCCGTTTATTCCCATGGCAGACGAGGATTCCTGCTTCCCGTAGGTGAATGCTAGGATGGTTGCCCCGATAGGATGGTAGAAAGCCTGCCCTGCCCCCAGAATCACTGATGCCACCAGTATTATATAAGTAGCATATGCTTCATATAAAAATACGAATCCGAACAATATTGCGGAAAGTGCCTCAAGAAATATGCCTGCAAATATGAGCAGACCATCACGGTCTATCCTGTCGGCCAGTTTGCCTATTGACGGGCCGAGCAGTCCAGATAACAGATTGTAAATTATAGCCATCACACCCAAAAATGCTATGCTTACATGAGGTATGACCTTATAATATGCAATCAGGGTCGGGAAAAGCAGGAAATTTCCGTCATTAGCAAAATGGCCGAGGGAAGTAAATATCAATGATTTTCTGGTATCTTTCATTTTAACTTAAGTAGAAAACTGTATAAATATTTTTACTAAATTATTTACCGGTAAATTATTTAAAAAAATCCTCTATGTTTCGCTTTCCGGGTTTTTCCTGAAATGAATCGGTAATTTTACTCTGTGGATTTTTGAATACAGTTACCTCCCTGTCCAGGCTTTCCAGTACCCTGTTGAGTGTTTCCTGAAGCCTCTTGGAGTAATAGGTATAATCTGGCCTGTACGTGAATTCCTGCCCATCGATGAATGGCTCCACTCCCTGGGGAGTTTTATTTGCATCCGTAACGATCCATGAAACCTTCATTCCCGGAATAAATGTTTCTCCCCTTTCTATTAATTTTTTGGCTGCATTTACATTGGCCATGGAATCTGCATTCTTATACGTGGAAAAATTCTTTACACTTCTGGATATAACCAGCCTGCTGTTATCTATTGTTCCTGCCGCAACTTCCTTTATTAGGTTTTCTGCGTATTTTTTTGCTCCTTCCACGTCCCTTGATAATATCAGATCAAATACCCGGGATAGTGCCTCACTCTGCAGGTCGAAAGAATCTGTACGCCTTGTTTCGTATCCTCTTACCAGGATTTCTCCGGCCGAGGAAGGTGGATATACAATCTTTCCCGCGTATCTTTTCTTGGCACCGTGTGAAAATAATGGGTCCATGATTTTCTCGAACTCAAGAATAAGCTGCTCACGTTCCGATATCTCTGAACTCAGTTTATGCCCGTATTCTATAGCCTCATCCAGTGTTTTCTTTCCGGATTCTATGAAAATGGAATCTGTATCCCCGTATATGACTTTATTACCAGTTTTTTCCAGATCATCGATTATAGACGTTATTGTATTTCTTGCAAAGGCCGTGATCGCACTGCTTATTTCCCTGTTAGTGAACCGGTAAAAGGAAGTGCCAAGAACTCCATAAAATGTGTTCATCAACACTTTTATAGCAGCCTGCAGCCCATCCAGGTACTCATAATTGGCCTTATCAGTCTTCATCTGTTTCTTGACCTCGTCACGTTTTTTCATGAGCTGTTCTAGCAAATCAGGTATCAATCCTTTCTTGACATCCGCTGAAAGGAACTTGGCACCGTTGGGGGCCACAATGGTTCCTTCACTACTCAGGGTTGTGAAACATATATTATATTTAATAATCATTGATGGGTACATACTTTTGAAGTCAAGTACGACTATCATATCAAAAAGCCCGGGATCCATGGTATGCACATAACCACCGGCATATGTATCATTAGAGAATTTGGATGAGCTCATGGGTACCCCTATGTTTTCCCGATCAGCCCTTCTTATCAGGAGGGAATCTACATAAGTGCTTGTTCCGCCATTGGTTACATCATCCAGTGGAAGCATGGAAACGGTTGAAAGATATAAATTTCTGTCCAGTATCCGTATTTGCCGGTATATCAGTAAAGCAAGCCTGGCATCCTTGATACAGTATTTTATAACATCGTCAGGTCTTTTTGCCCACTCATTTTCTATATCAAGCCGGTTTACGTTTTCCTTCCCCTCATTGAGTAGCAAATGAGAAACATAATTGAGCGTCTCATGCTTGGGATGCAGAACCTTTCTCACCTCCCACCATGTGTCATCAATTACCCTTCCATGAAGCCTCCAGTACTGGTCCATTATCCTTCTTGGAGGAATAAAATCCCTTCCTATCCTGAACTGGATTCTGTTGAACCTCATTCTCTCCTCCAGGAGTGGCATATCATATCCATCTATGTTGTACCCTGTAATTAAATCAGGGTCCTCCTGCTGCACCAGTTTATTGAAATTTTCAAGTATTTCAGATTCCTTTCCCGTGAGTGAGCCCTCGGTTATATTCCCTCTGAAATATATAGAATATCCAATCACAAAAATTTGCCTTGTTGAGATGGAATTCTCTATATCAAAGGAAAATATTTTAAGCTGAGGATTGAAGTCATCTGTCTTTTTCACTTCATTTATTTTAATAACAAGGTCTGTTGTATAATTGTTCTTTTCTGATTCTTCAGATTCCCCCTCAATTTCCACTGTGGAGCCGAGATCAAAATCATATATGAACCGGTGGTGGAATGGTATATCAGCAGCAAGTGCCTGACATGGGCAAATTTTCCTCAGTTCAGGAACCTTCCATGGAGATTTTATGAATATGCGCTTTACATTAACATATTTTCCATCCAGGAATAATTGTTTATCCTCCATTCTGATGAATTCTGGATTTGATTCAATGGATTTTATGCAAGATTGGTCTGGTTCAACATAATCAAAATATGGTTTGAACCCGTAATACAGTGCAGTTATAGACTTGCTGTCCTCGGTACGGCCGAACAGTTCCACAGTCACATCGCTCTGCCTGTAGGATGCGGCAATAACTCTCATCTTAATTTTCATTCATGTATAGTATCTGAAATCCATATATATTTTTGTCCAATTCCCGTATTGTCGCAGTTACAATATCTATAAGAATAAGATTTCTTATTATGAAAAATAAATATTCCTGGAATCTACTTGCCGGTACCCGGGAATCAAATAACATCAGTTCATATAGGGTCTTCATCGTCCTTTGAGAGGTCTTTTATGCGGTTTATCCCGTCAAGGTCATTCATTATATTGTAAACTGTATCAGGTACATCTGATTTCCAGTTACCACCGTTCAGAATTTTTTGCCTGATTTTTGTACCGGACCATGATGCCCTGTTCATCATTGGCATTGAAAGAACTTCATACTGTTTTTCATAGAAGAGACGTCTTACAAGCGGATTATTTGTATAAACCCTGTGAAATGGTGGTGTCAGTGATTCCACATGTGCAACCCACATAGGGTTGGAATTAACATCCTCGATTGGTACTATATAATAATTTGAAATACCACTATTTTCCAGTGTATTCAGTATCATGAGATAACGCTCACCGGCTGTAAAAGGATTCATGAGTGTATGTGAAAGCTGGGCACTTCCTATTCCTATAACAACGTATTCATTATGTTCGAGTATGTGTTTTATTATTGCCAGATGCCCGTTGTGAAATGGCTGAAACCTGCCTATGATAAAAGCCTTCATTTAACCGTAATCGGGATTTTATAAATAAATCTTTATGAACAGGAAGAATTGAGTATTCCCCTATCCGCGATTGATTCCGTTGCTGTTCTGGAAATTTCCTGACCTTGAAGCATAGTTTTTTGCAGGTGCATTTATTTCATAAAAAACAATCTGTACGAACTTCATGCCTGAATTGATTCTGATAGACTCACCGAAATTATAAAATGTCATTGTAAGGTTTCCTGAAAAACCGGCGTCTACAAAACCGAATGAGGAAAATATCCCGTGCCGTGAATATCTGGATTTTATATACAGTGCTGCTACAATATTATCCGGCATGCTCAATTTCTCGAGGCTGGAAATAAAAAATAGCTGATTTTTTTCTACCGTTTCTCCACTATGTTCTCCTATCCTCAAATCATAGCCATTGGGTGTCAGGCAATCAGGATCATAATTTTCACCGATCAGTTTCCCATCTTTAATATAGGATGATATCTCAGTATCATTCAGCATGTATGTGCATATTGAATCTATTAATTATTTTTCTTATTATAGGATACAGTATAAGCGCTAGAATAAAAGAAATATAATAGCTTATGTCAACCCCGCCGAGGTATAATTTTGATATAACCCCCTCATATACTATGCCCGGGTCCATGAATGGAACTGAAATGGCCAGTGCTATGAAATATGAAAATATCCCGGCAAAATTGAATCCCGGTATTGATTTGAAATTGAATGTCCTGTCTCTGTTGACAATGAAAAAATCAGCTATCATTATGCCGAGCCAGGGAGTTATCCAGTAGTCAAGCAGGAAGAGGAAATCCTCATAGAAAGAATAAAATTTCGTATAGAGAATTACTGATAGCAATATAGCTATTATGATTCCCATTGTTACAGTGTATATTCTTTTTAATTTTACGCCGGTACTTTTCAGGGATATGGAATTGGAATACAGATTTAAGGCATCCGCAGCTATCCCCCCCAGAAAAATTGCAGATAATCCAATGATGGCGTAGGGGCCGAGAACATAATTCAATCCAATAGCAGGATTGCCGGAGGGGTTCATTGACATTATGGCAATAAGAAGCCCGGCAATTTCAGCCCATACAGTTGCCAGAAGACCTCCGCTGAACGTGTATATAAATGAATTCCTGGTTTTATTGTACCGTGAATAATCAGCGGCATATGGGCCCCATGACATGAGATATGAAAATGATGTTGCCAGTGTTATCCCGAATGCAACCCCGAAACCGTAATACACAGGTTTATAAGCGTATATAGCACCTGAGTGGAATCCAGCATTGAGAACTATGAAAAGGAACAGTATACCCAGTACAACGGACATGGCTTTTTCAAATAATGAAATAACCCTGCGCCCGGAATTTGATATGAGGAATATGATTATACCCATCAGAAGTATGGAAATCTCATAATACGGCACATGGAATGCCAGAGAAAAGGCGAATGATGCAAGAATCAGATTGACCGTGAGCCAGCCAAGGGTATTCAGCCACTGGAGCCCGGTCATGAATATACCGAAATGCTTTCCGAATGCACGCCTCCCGAGCACCATCTGCGGAAGACCTGTAAGTGTCCCGGTTCTTGACATGAGGCCAACAAGAGCGGACCCCATAATACTGCCCAGCACCATTGAAAACAGTGCCATCTGGATGCTGAGGCCCAGCAATACTGGGATAAATCCTATGGCAAAATCTCCTATTGTCAGGTTAGAAGCAAACCACAATGTAAACAGTTCGGAGGAAGAATTTCTGCGCATATCTGCAGGAACAGAATCAAATTCGCCGTATGCGTATTTAGAATTTTTATCCACATTTTTTTGCGGATGCATAGAGGTGTATGCAAGATAGCATAATTATGTTTTCAGGTACTGGCCAAATATAGATAGGAAGTCCATTCAATAAATTTAAATTCTATATATTATATTGATTTACCATGAATGATATCTCGAAGAAAGTAGAAGCCATACTGTACTCTTCCAGTGAGCCTCTCAAGGCATCTGAAGTCTCGGAATATATGGGTATAAGTACAGTTGAATTCAGCAGGGCAATAAAAGAGATATCCAGAACCTACGAAGAAACTAATAGCTCGCTAAGGGTTGGACAGTTCGGAAATAGTTACAAGATTAAATTGAGTAATGAAATGGTTCCCTTTGTGGAGCCATTTATAGAAAAAGAGTTTACGGAAAAGGAGCTTGCCATGCTATCATATATATTCAAAATGAAGGGTGAAGCCATATCAGGAGACCTGAGAGAAAATTTTGGCTATGATTATAAGGAAGCCCTTGAAAAATTGAAGAAAGTCGGAATGGTATCATCAAGAAAGTACAGAAATACACATAAATATAAGGTTACCACGGAGTTTCACCGTAAATTTAATATTAACAAGAGGACATTACGTGCCGAGGAACAATGAACGTTTTACTTGTTGGCAGTGGAGGCAGAGAAGATGCAATTGCAAGGAAAATCAGAGAAACCGATACACTGTATTCTGTGATTACAAATGAAAATCCATCTATAATGGGGCTATCCCGTGGCGTTATGAAGTATACCATAGATTCACAGAAGATTGTAGATTTTGCACAAAAAAACAAAATTGATATAGCTTTTATAGGACCTGACGGTGTTCTTGAAACTGATCTTGTAGACAGGCTACTGGAAAACCACATACCTGTTGCGTCTCCCACACAGAAGGCTGCAAGGATTGAAACATCAAAGGAATATATGCGCAATTTAATGAAAAAATACAGAATCAGAGGAGACATTGAAAATACATTGATAACAAACAGGGAAGACCTGGAAAAATTCTTCCGTGAAAATAATGGTGAATATGCTATAAAACCCATAGGGCTTACAGGAGGAAAGGGAGTCAAAGTTATGGGATTGCAGATAAATGGCACCACCGAAGCCGTTGCATACGCATCCGGTATTCTTGAAAAGGATGGCAGGGTTTTGCTCGAGAAGAGAGAAATCGGCGAGGAGTTTTCCATTCAGGCATTTACAGATGGCACCCATATTGCATTCATGCCAGTGGTGCAGGATTATAAAAGGCTGTATGAAGATGATCTTGGCCCGAATACAGGTGGCATGGGATCCATTTCAGACCAGAATTTTATACTGCCATTCATCAGCATAGATACTGTAAACGAGGCAAGAGATATCCTTAAAATGATAGTGGATGCAATGAAAATGGACGGGAATCCATTCAAAGGCATTATATATGGCCAGTTTATGGATACGGCCCGTGGAGTAAAGGTTATAGAAGTTAATGCAAGATTTGCCGATCCGGAAGGCATCAATGTATTAACTCTGTTGAAATCCAATCTTGTTGATATATTTCTCGATATTTACAGTGGAACCCTGAAAGACAATATTAAATTTATTAATAAGGCCACCGTGCTCAAATACATAGTTCCCCCGGGATACGGCATAAAACCGGAAGAATCTGAACTAACAATCAAGGATGGAATTGAATCTGATAACTTCAAACTCTATTATTCTTCGGTGTCCGGAACCATGAATATGGTTAAAACATCAAAATCCAGGGCACTGGCACTTATCGGAATTGGAAATAGCATTTATGAGGCATCTGATATAGTAGAAGATAAGTTGCAGTATATAAAGGGCGACTATTATATAAGGCATGACATAGGAACAGAACAGATGCTGAAAAGAAAAATTAAAGGTTGATAGTCCCGAAAACTCTTGGAACTATGTTGTTGCTTGCAACGACAGCCTTATCCTTTATAACCGGAATTTTTTTGTCCAGTATGATATGATCATTTTCAAACTTCCCCCGCTGGAATCTCATTATATCTGATATGAATACCTCAAAATTATCACCAAGATTAAGTTTCAGATTCCTTTGCGGGACAACATTCCCTTTTATTTCCTCCACGTATTTAAAGGGTTTATCAGAGAGAAACATGCCACGCTCCATATCTGTGGGCTCTATATTTTTCAGGGCAAGGCCTACACGGGACCCTGCACCGGCAGTATCGACATCCTCATCGTTCATCTGGATTGATCTGACCTCCACTTCCCTGTCCAGGTCTGATAATATAATTTTTTGATGCTTTGAGATGCTTCCAGAAAGTACAAACCCCAGGGCTACCGTTCCGACACCTTTCACCTTGAAAAAGTGATCAATAACCGTTAAGTTTTTGGCTTCGCTGCGATTTATTTTTACATTTTTTATTTCATCTATAAGCTCCATTGGCTTGCCTGTGAAAAATTTATATCCCGTGAGTGACGTATTTTCAATGATCTTTTTAATTGCCGGTCGGAGTTCCTCACTGACGATAATAAAACCGACTCTTTTCTCCATGAGATCCAGTGCAACTATAACCTCTCCCAGATCCCGGCTTATAGTGGTTACCTTTATGATTGCCATGTCAGAAGGATATATAGAATCTGTTAGGGATGAAATTTTTTCAGGATACTTAACGGGTTCAATGAATGTCATGATTGTATCGCCATCCTTTCTGTGGTATAGCTGTATATCGCTGTTCGTTCCAACTTTGGCAATCTCCTTTATGTAATCGGATGCATTATAGCAAAAAATACTGTATGATTCCATAATTCAGTTATGCATTAAAGCTTAAAAAGATTTAAGTTTAAAGATGGAAAGCAACACGTTAGAGTGGAAATGGAATCAATAATTGACTACCCATATCTGTAAATAGAAAAAAGGATTTTTCCGCTTTTACTCATGAAGGCCAGTACTGTCCAATATTGCGTTTTTCAGAAGTACTGCCATTTCATCCGAATCTGATGGAGTTCTGGCCCTTGCGTATTTTATTCCATGGTCAGATAGGAATTCCTTATACTTTACATCCAGGTCATATAGTATTTCCAGATGCTCATAGAGAAATCCCACAGGTGATACCAGAATGCGATCAACGTTATCGATTCTGTATTTGTCCAGCAGATCATAAATTGATGGCTGGATCCATTTTCCATATGGGCCCTGACTATAGAATGCAGTATAATAACTCCCTATCCCGAGCATCCTTGATATATTTCTGGAATTCCTTTCCAGTGATTCCACATAATCGCCTTCATCGTCTATCAGAGGAAGGCTGTGGGCAGTAAAGAGAAAATTGTCGTATTCATACATATATTTGCTGATCTCTGATGCCCACATACAGGTTAGAAGATCTCTGTCCAGCCCGTTTATAAATTTTAAATTCAAGTTTTTTCCATTCAGGCCGTTTTCCAGAGGTGTTTCATATGATTTTTTTATATTATTTGATTTGAATGCAAAAAGTGGAAGGGCTATTATTTCTTCATAATCTGAATCCAGCGAGGAAACGACCTCCTCTATGCCGGGATGCCAGTGTTTATATGCATCTACAACATCGAAATCCCCGTATTTAGCCAGAAGTTTTTGCAATTTATTCTTGAGGTTTTTTATAATCTCATTGGAAGGCGATTTACCGTTCACCATCTTATATTTCTTTATATTTTCATTCAGAACATTTTCAGGAACAGGCTTTCCAGCGAATATGCCGGCGAGGTACTCCGGTACATCCTCAATTTTTTCCGGGCTACCATAACTTAGCAGTATTACTTTCTTCATCAATACGTATTTTTCCGGTAGATTTATTATTTTCTAACAGTAGCATCCCGGAATCAAAAAATACTGTGCTTGTGTACAGTTTCAACTATTTCCTTAAGAGTGTCAGGAGAGGTCTCCGGTAGGACGCCATGACCGAGGTTGAATATGTAATTATTCATTCCGGCAGCCTGATGCAGTATAAATTTTGTTTCCTGAACTGCGGCTCCGGTACTGTAACTTGCAACGTATGGATCCAGATTTCCCTGAATGCCTATTTCGGGCTTCAATATTTTGCCGGCCTGCTTTATGTCTACACGCCAGTCAAGGCTCAAAATATCCGGATTTATCCCGTTGAATTGTTCTATCATGCCCGAGTTTCCAGTGGCAAAATATATCAGCGGAGTTTTTCCCTTTATTTCATTGACTATTTCTATTATATCTTTTTTTAAGTACTTCTCAAACATGTATGGTGAAAGGGACCCGAGCCATGAATCAAAAATCTGTACAGCATCAACTCCCGCACTTATCTGCATTTTAAGATATTTTATGATCATATTTTTTATCATATTTTTCATTTCAGTAAAATTATTATTGCCGAGCATAATATTTTTTGTATAAACGAGATTGTTATCGGATGTTCCGGAAATGAGGTATGATAGCACCGTGATAAGGCCTCCTGAAAATCCTATCAGCGGTGTTTCCGGATGTTTCTCCCTGAAAAGGCGTATGGCGTCCATGGTCCTGTATTTTAATGCGTTTTCATCAAATTCATGGATTCCGTGCAATTCACGGTTATTCCTGTAACCATTCTGAATTACAGGTCCATTGCTATTGAAATCTATACTGTACCCCATTGCTTCCAGTGGAAGTATAATATCCGCAAATATAATTGCGGTATCCACATTCAGTCTGGCTACTGGTAGATAAGTAATTTTTTCGGTGATTTCCGGATCCATGCACATTTCTCTTATATTGTAATTTTTCCTGATTTCCTGGTATTCGGTCAAGTATCTGCCGGCCTGGCGCATGAACCACACAGGGATAGTGTCGTGAGTTTCCCCGTGCAATGCCGCAAGGAAATTATTCATGGCTTTACCCGCCTTATTGTTCTGGGATATGGTATTGTTTCTCTTATATTGGAAAGCCCGCAGATCCACATAACAAGCCGGTCTAGCCCGAGACCAAATCCGCTGTGTGGTATGCTTCCATATCTTCTTAGGTCTACATACCAGTAATAGTCCTCCGGATTTAATCCGTTCTTTTTAATTCTTTCCAGCATCTCGTTCAGATCGTAAATTCTCTCACCGCCACCCAGTATTTCGCCATAACCTTCCGGTGCAAGCAAATCGTGGCAGAGCAATTCCCCGGGGCTATCGGGATCGGGCCTGTGGTAAAAGGTTTTAAGGGCATCCGGGTAATCCGTAACAAATATGGGATTATCAAAATGTACCATTATTCCATATTCTTCATCAGCACCCAGATCGTCCCCGTATTTCAGGTTCATGCCGAACTCGTTTGATTTATTAATCAGGTCCCTGTATTTTATTCTCTGGAACGGAACTTTGATATTCGTTAACTTTCCGATATCCCTGTTAATCAGTTTGAGATCTTCCAGATTATTTTTCAGTACCTCATCTATGATGAATTTGATCATTTTTTCCTCATCTTCCATCATATCCTCATTGTTATACCATGCAGCCTCACCTTCGGCGTGCCAGTACTCGGTAAGGTGCCTTCTGGTTCTTGATTTTTCTGCCCTGAAACTCGGAGCTATTGTAAATACCTTTTCCAGGCTGAATATCATGGTTTCCAGATAGAATTGTGAACTCTGGGTCAGATTGACTTTCTCGCCAAAATAATCAACATTGAAGAGCGATGATCCACCTTCTGTTGCAGTGGAGACAAACATGGGCGCCTGAACCTGATAATATTCCTCACCGTAAAAATAATCGGTGAAAGCCTTGAAAACTGTTGATCTTATCTTGAGTACTGCTGTGAATTCCCGGCTTCTGAGCCATAGATGACGATTATCAAGTAAAAATTCCTCACCCAGATCCCTGGTTATGGGGAAATTTTCATTCCTTTCATATATTTTGCAGGCGCTTATGGAAAGTTCGTATCCTGTAACAGCCCTCGGCTCCTTTCTTATTTTCCCTGACACTTCAAGGCTACTTTCAACAGTCAATGAAGAAAGATCTTTCATTTCTGCTTCATTCAAGTTTTCGGAAGAAGCAACACACTGGATAATTTCGGTTGAATCCCGTAAAACAATAAATGTAATCTTACCTGAACTGCGTATCCTGTAAACCCATCCCCTTATAGAGACTTCTTTTCCAATAAAATTATCTGACAATATTTCCCTGATTTTTTCCATTAAGGGTGAATGAGAATTATGCATATATTTTTTAGGTTTCTAAAATACATAAATATTTATAATATTATTAAATTCTTTATCAGTATTTTAGAGGAGAATTAATATGTACATATTGCTTGAGGATGAATACGTAATCAGGGTTCCGCCTGAACTGTTAAATGATGATTATTCCGAGGCCGTTATTGAAGCTTCAAAATCAATTCTTGAAGGAAAACTGGTTGATATACTGGAAGGTCAGAAAAGCCTGGGTAAGTCTTATATAGTTTCTGTAAGCAGCATAGAAATGAAGGGCGAAGGTACCATAGTTCATGGGGATGGTGGTGTTTACCAGCCTATTCGTTATACCGCTCTTGCATATTTTCCCAGAATGCAGGAGGTTGTGGATGGTGTGGTTGAAGGTGTCCAGAAATTCGGGGCATTTATAAAATTCGGGCCCTTTGAAGGACTTTTGCATATCAGCCAGATTATGGATGATTCTATAAACGTAGACATGGATAATCAGAGAATCGTAGGAAAGGATAGCAAAATGGAGCTTAAAGTCGGAGATAAAATCAGGGTCAGGATAGTTGCCCTGAATCTTGCATCTGCTTCCTTATCCGACAGTAAGATCGGATTTACTGCCAAACAGCCCGGCCTCGGAAAAACTGAGTGGATGCAAAAGCAGGATATAAACAACTGAGGTATAAAAATGGCAAAAACATATAAAGCCTGCAAAATATGCAAGCGTCTTACAACAGAGGATGTGTGCCCGGTTCATGGGGAGGAGAGAACAAAACCTGACTGGTTCGGTTTTTTGATCATAAATGATATACATTCAGAAATAGCCCGAAAGGCAGACATTAAGGAACCCGGAATTTATGCTATTAAAGTTAGATCGTGATATAAAAGTAGGATCCAGTGCAAGGGAGAGTATCAAGAATTTCAAATATTCTCTATGCAGTGTGGATGATATTAGGTTTTTATCTAAAACCAATAAAATCATATCAGTTGGAGATGTTACAACAGAAAACCTGGTAAATGCTGGAATTGATCTTAAATTACAGGTGGTTGACCTTGTTACCAAGAGGGATGAGAAACGTTTCAAGCATGTGGATGGATCATGCCAGGTTTCCAATCCTCCGGGAATAATATCCGTACAGCTTATGAATGCAATACAACGATCTCTGGCAGGAGATACACCGGAGAGAATAGAGGTACAAGGTGAGGAGGATCTTGCCGTAATACCAATAATCTTTTATGCAGATAATAATACAGTAATTGTTTATGGCGTACCTGATACAGGTATGGCGTTCATAAAAGTTAATGAGGATATAAAGAAGGAAATTGAGAAGATGATTAGGGAGATGTATAAAAATGAGTAATGAAAAAATGATTAAGAATTTCAGTGTTGATTCTGAAAGAGATAACAAGCTGCTGTTCAGAAAAGAGATCAAATATACCCTGGATTTCAAATCCGGAAAGACTGTTAGCAGAAAAGAAATAAAAAATCTTTTCATAGATTATTACAAAGCCAAGGAGGATGTAATAATAGTGGATAGAAATATACAGGAAACCGGAAAGGACTCATTGAAGGGATATGTGAAAATATACGATACAAAGGAACATGCGATGCTATACGAGCCGGACTATGAGCTGATCAGGAACGGATTAAAGGAAAAGGAGAGTAAATAATGGAAAAAAGAGAAGTATATGCTGTTGAGGAAGGAAAGATAGTCAGAAAGCGTAGAACATGCCCCAGGTGTGGTGCAGGCGTTTATCTTGCAGAACATTCTGACCGTTACACATGCGGCAAATGTGGTTATACTGAATTTAAAAAGAAAAAATAATTTTTTATAAATTATAAATAAGTCCGGTTGTTTCTCCGGCCTGTTTTTCAATTGAGTTTATTCTACGTCTTATCAATTCCGATGTTTCCTTATCATCGGATTTTAAACTGAGAAGACTTACCAGCATGGTTAATTCATAATCAAGTATCATACTGAGATTTCTAAGATATTCTGCCTTGTTTTCAGGCACTTTTTTTCTTTCTGCAGCCACAAAACAATCCATATGTACGGGTCCTTCCTTAGTGAAGGTAAATTTCTCACCTGTCTTTATTATTTTATTACATATATAGCATCCGTATTCCATATTACCCTATGAACTTGCAGATGTTAAATTTATCGATGCTCCGGCATTTACATATTTTTTATTTACTGATCTTTTTTACCATCAATTTCAGCCCGGTTCGACCTGTAACCACAACGCTATCATATTTTTCAATATCTTCATTGCCGGTATTTACAACTTCCCATGAAACTCCATCAATGGTTATGAATCCAGACCCATTTTTATCGATTTTATTGCTTGCTGTGCCGATAACGTTTATCATGGATTCCGCACCGGTATAACGTCTTCTCTGCTGGGAAGCGATAATTTTATAAAGATAATAAACTGTAAACGTAATTATCACTATGAAAGCAACAATAGCCAGAATTACCGCAAAGATAAGACTGCCGGGAATTGCACTGGCATAATCTACCGGGATAAAATATATTATACCATACAACATAAATTAATATATCATACCACTTTAAAAGAATTTCTATTGATGACTTACTATAAATACACAAGTAATATTTTTATTTAAGTGAATATTAAAAATTCACTGGTACATGTTCTTCGGGGCCGAGTTCGTATCGAGAACCTCTGAAATAAGCTTTTCCGCATCATCGCTGCCCAGTCCCAGTGAGGACATAAGATATTGTTTTATATCATCCCTTGATTTTCCTGCCTTGGCCATTTCCTTTATCATCATACCTGTTCTTTCTATGATGCTTGCATTAAATTCGTCCTCCAGATTAAGTGCCTTTACCATAAGGTAAAAAGATGCAAGGATTGTATTAAGGCCGGTGTTGAGCACATCCCTGGTAAAGGTCGTCGCGTCGAAATCTTCCCTTGCAACAACTTCTTCATTTATTCCATCCAGCATGAATTTTACCAGTTCAACTCTGGCGTTCAATAAAAGTAGTGTTCTATATATTTTGAGCCGGGGTTCGTTTTCTATTGTTGCGGTTTCCATTCCTGTTCTGACAATCACATTTATGGCACCCTTATCGTTATCCACATAAAGGAAGATATCAAATGGAATTTTCTGATTCTGGAGTACTGTATAATCTCCTGCCTTGGATATAACCCATTTAAGGTCAATAAGCGATTTTGCATTGTCATTTCCTGAACTCAGCCATTTAACAATTTCGTCTGAAGTAACCATGAACTAATAACACAGAAAAGTATTTTAAACATTTGATTCAGAAAAATATATTTATAAATGCAAATTAAAGCGCCTTGTATCTTTTTAACGAAACCTCGTATATTTCTCCCATGGAGCCCAGGGAGTTCAATATCTCATCCACTTTCTCCCTGGGAATTCCGGCGTTGGAACATGAAATGACAATATCATCATACTTACATCCCGGTCCGCTATCATTGCTTTTTATATAATCAAGTAGGAATGCTTCCACGTTTATCGCCTCAGAACCGGATGGTTTTTCATCTTCCAGGGTAGCCTGACCTGCCTCTCCATTTTCCCGCGGAGGGGTGCTCACAGGAACAGGGGATTCGAAGTTTATTGATGAAATATCGTTCATATAGGATGTGAAATCATAATCATGGTAATTATCTCTGGCGCGTATTGCATCATCTGCCTCTTCCTTTGAATATCCCAGCCCCAGTAGTGTATCAGCCGTTACGTTTTCATCTTTCAGTGCTTCTGTAATAGCCAGCAATTTCCTCCTGCTAACATATGATGCCCGTATGCCCCAGAAATACCTTTCAATGTCAGATACCTTTTTTATTAGCTCCGGGTTTATTGAAAAATAGAATATGCCTTCATCTGTCTTGAATGAACTGACCTTGCCCATAACCACAACTGTGTCATTAACATTATATTTATCCAGTTCTTCTGCCATTTCACTGCTGAAGCCTGTTTTGAATCCGGTTATGTAGAAGGATCCCAGATAATCTGCAACGGTTACTTTTACCATTCTATCATCTGAACTTTTATATGTTATGATTCCGGTCAGAAGTACCCGTTTTAACTTTGTCCCGAGCGGCGTTATTATATAGGGCCTTTTTTCTTCGCCCTCCAGTTTATTTGAATCTTTCAGTTCCCTTGAAAATACCCAGTATGAAGTTTCTCTTTTTGTGTATGCCATCTTATTCACCTATTGACTGACCTTTATGTCTTTATCTATATCTTCCTTTGTTATTCCTGCTATAAAGTTGACCCTTAAAGATAAATCTTCCTCGCTTTTGATGAAGTCTGC
>JAKAAE010000163.1 GCA_021797225.1 Thermoplasmata archaeon
TAATAAGGTATAAATATAAGGACAGAACCTATATCTGACTGGTCGTAACCGTAAAGAAAACCGCCAAGTGTGGCCATCAGAACAAGGCTTAAATAAAAGTTGCGTAATTCTGTTTTATCCTTATCTAATTCCAAAAGTAAATTTTTCATAGCATAAAGATTATTAAGCAATATATAAATATATGTACTTATTATATTACTGGTAAAGGTATAATATTTAGATTTTTATAAATATCTACATATATAAAGTGTTTATGTAATCATTGATCCGACTAAATTAGAAGTAGGATCTACATATATTCTTTGTATAACTCTTAATTAGGCACCCACATTGCCTTGTAATGAGATAGCTCACTATATCGTAACCTCCTATACTTTAAAAAAATCTTAGCGACATCACGAAAAGAGGATTTGCTCTGAAAAATAAAACAAATTTATTACAATAGACAACTCATAGCTAACTTAAAAACATATGGAAATTTCTATAAGCACTATTCCCTAATATCCATTCTTTGCCGCTGAATGAACCAGCATGAATTAGTTGATCGGTGTTCTAATTCTTTATCCTTGCTTTTAAGCATCTTTGATTTTAATTATATCTATCTTAGTTATGAATTATTAGAATAAATAACTAAAAATAACATCTTTTTTGAATAATCAACAAAAAACTAAAAATAAATTATATTTATTTATATGAGTTTACACTATATGATTGGTGCGATGTCTTTTTCTATGCTCGTCGATGGCACATCATGGCTGAATACTGGTAATAACGGCTGGATGCTTACGGCTGCAACCCTTGTTGGTCTTCAAAGCATTCCTGGCCTGGCTTTATATTATGCCGGACTGACAAAGAGGAAATATATGGTTAATGCCATGATGATGGCGCTCTATGCATTTGCTGTCGTCCTCATAATCTGGGTTATTGCCGGTTATAATTTTGGATTTGGAACCTCCATCATGCTTAAAATAGATGGATATTATATTTTTGGCATTCCATCTCCTGCAATGAGTGGTACATTTATCGGGGGTCAGGCTATTGTTGGTCCACAAAAACAGGCACTCAGTATTCCAAATTCAACATTGATGTTCTTCCAGTTTGTTTTTGCTGCAATAACTCCGGTTCTATTAATGGGAGGTATACTTGAAAGGATGAATTTTAAAGCATGGATGATCTTTGTTCCGGTCTGGTCACTCTTTGTGTATAGTCCTGTAGCTTACTGGTTGTTTGCCGGTGGTTGGTTAAATCAGCTGGGCGCTGTAGACTTCTCCGGTGGCTATGTTATACATGTTGATGCCGGCATCGGTGCACTCGCGGCTGCCATAGCTATCGGGCCGAGATTAAAAGAAGAACTGCACATGAAGGCAAATAATTTAGCGCTCGTCATGCTCGGTATCGGGCTTATATGGCTCGGATGGAATGGATTCAACGGTGGAGACCCATACGGTAGTACCATAGACGCGGGTATTGCTGTAATAAATACTAATGTGGCAACAGCAGTTAGTATGATAACATGGATACTTATAGATATGCAAGTATTTAAGAAACCATCGTTAATAGGAGCATCAGTTGGTGCAATAGCCGGCCTGGTTGGAATAACTCCGGCAGCTGGCTATGTAAATATATACGGTGCCATGGTTATAGGATTAGCTACAGGCATAATTCCATGGCTATTCCTCTATAAAATAGAACCAAGATTTAAGGTCGATGACACCCTCGGAGTATTTTCATCCCATGCTGTTGCCGGTGTGGTCGGCGGTTTACTCACTGGCGTGCTGGCTGATCCAGTGGTTACCCAGTACATAGACCCTGGCCTGAAAGGTGCTTTATACGGGAATTTTTATCAGCTTGGAATCCAGGCCTTTGCAGCGGTGGTGGTAATAATCTATGTTTTTGCCTTAACCTATGGAATACTAAAACTGATCGGAGTATTTGTACCGCTGAGGGAAACAGTGGCAAAATTGAAGATAGGTGATATGGCAATACACGGAGAAACAGGCTTTGACATGTCATACCCGCCATCCACTGCAGAAATTCAAAAATTCAAGGAGGAGGAAAAAGCTAAAAAAATGGAGAAAAAAGGATAATAAAATTTTCTATTTGTACATAAAATATTACACATAGCCATTCAATAACGGTGGAGCATATACTTGCCAATAAATGAAATAAAATAGTATATATTCTAGAATCAGAATAAAATCGTACTACATAGCTGCATTGTTTATTATCACTTTATGTTTCACATTCCATTGGTTTTCTACGTCAACAGAAACCCCTTACTATACTATCTATTTATGCTTTTATTTTTAATATAGATTATATACCAGACTAAATATTGTATATCTGTCATGGGCTAAACATTTATATAAAAATAGCAGTTAATCCTACATGGCTAATTCAGAAGAATACCAGAATGAATTGAAGGCATTGGATGAGATGATTGCGGAGGAACCAAAAGATGCAGATATCCACAATCTCAAGGGCAATTTACTGGTGAAAATGGGATTAGACACTGATGCAATAAAAGAATATGAAATAGCAATCGAACTCAATCCAAAAGTTGCTGGCTATTATTATAATAAAGGTATTGCAATGCAGAATTTAAAAAACAATGTTGGAGCTATAATAGCATATCAAAACGCTATAGCACTTAACCCTGATGATCCGAATTTTCATTTCAACCGTGCAATTGCCCTTGGTGATGTTAAACGCTGGAATGATTCAGTAAAAGAATATGATGAGACAATAAGGCTGGACCCTCAAAATTCTAAGTATCATTTCAATAAAGGATACGATCTGGCAAAACTCCAGCGTTTTAAGGAGGCTATCGATGAATATAATAAGGCAATAAAACTGGATCCCCGGATTTCTGACTATTATTTTTATAATGGAATATCATTAATGGCTGTAGAAGATTATAAGGATGCATTAGATGTATTCAACAAATCGATTGAGCTTGACCCTGATAATTACTTTTCTCATTTTTATAAGGGTAAGGCATTAGATAAATTGAACCTTTACGGGGAAGCAATAAGAGAATATGATATATCAATAAAACTCAATTACAATTGGTTGGAGGCTCATTACAACAAGGGACTTATACTATTAAAGCTGGACCGTAATGATGAAGCCGTTAATGAGTTTAATATAGCAATTAAATTAAATCCAAACTTCCTTGACTCCTACTATAACAATGCAGTTGCATTGAAGCATCTGGGGCGATATGATGAGGCATTGCAAAATATAAATGTTGTATATAATCCCAATGAGGTAGAACCGTTTACAATTTATGTTGAACTCATGTATTTACTCGGGCATGAAGGGGAAGTCAAAAAGGCATTTTCAGAGGCATTTGAAGAGGGAAATATCACCAAAGAAGAGATTTCTGAAGAACTGAATAATCAATTAAATGGTAATAATTCCAGACATGAGGAAAAGGCAATAAAAAAAATTCTGAAGCTTTATTGCTAATAATGTGGATTTCTAAAATTATTAGGTGATGATGCTATGTAAGCTGTGGAGGAAAGGGGCTTTTCCCTCCAGCAAATGCAGAAGGCTTATCCGTTTCACGATAAAACAATATCAAATTTATGACCAGAATAATATAAGATTATTTCATAAATCACCATGGTAGATATTATTTTTGATCAGGCGACCTATCCTGCTTCAAACTCCGATACTGTCGCCTCAGG
>JAKAAE010000164.1 GCA_021797225.1 Thermoplasmata archaeon
TATGACTATTAAATTTTATGTAATAATTCACAGAAATTCTCGCATAAGTACAATAAGAAGCATATTTTGTGCATTATATAAAAATATATTCAGGAAAACGAAATTAATAATACAAATATTTATATATCATAGCTCTTTTACCTGATTAACTGTAAGTGCCACTGCTGCCTCTTTTATTATTCTGGCCCCTATTCCATGTATAAATGTATTTCCAACAGTTCCAAAATAATTTTTGCCCACACGTATTATATTAGCAAAATTATTGGGTTTAAATCTGCTTTTAAAACCCATAGCATTTTCCATGGCCGTTATACCGGAAGACCTGGCAATTATGGCAGACATGGGAATGAAGCCTCCATTTTCAATGACCATTGTGTCACCGGCAGCGTAAACATCAGGATAATCCACAGACTGTAGGTATGAATTTACAACCATCCTGGAGTTTTTTACGGTTATATCCTGCATTGTATCTGGAAGGTTTCCGGTAAAACCGCCGGCGAACACTGTAAGATCTGATTCATAATTCTTTCCACTGGTAATTACCATGTCTTTTCTTACCTCAACAACAGGGCTTTCCAGTTCTATACTGACTCCTGAACTGGATAATAACTCCGAGGCAGTTTCTGAAAACTTCCCTGGCAAGCCTGCAAGGATCTGGGTTCCCGCTTCTAATATTGTAACCCTATTACTACCAATGGCACCAGCAAGCTCAACTCCAAGATATCCGCCTCCTATGATTACAATATGTTTTTTATGTGCTATTTTATTTTTTAGTTCCAGTGCATCATGATATCCTGAAAATCCATTGATATGCTTTGATCCCTTGATAAAACTGTAGTCCTGTGAATGCCCGAGGGCAATTATAACCTTATCATATGTAATGTCCTTATTATGAAGATGTAATTTTTTGTTTTCAAAATCTATACTTTTTACACTGCCCGTATAATCAAGTGGCCTTGGTATGAGAGGATAATCTGGATTCTGCCCGGATATAACATCAATAATTCTCGGTGCCATGGTCAGATACGGATTTTCGTCAACCAGTGTGCCCTGCCTATTTCTCAACTTCGCAGAGATTCCGGCAATACCACCACCTAGAATAATTATCCTTTCCGCCATTTAGTTCCATAGGTAATATTTTGTCCTTTTATTAATTTTCCCAGAAGAACTTTAAGAATTATACTTGAACGAACCAATCAATAATTAAATATAATGAAATGATAGGTAATAATGAATGAGAACGACCTGAACGAGCTAAAAAATATTTTTTCGTATCTGGTAGACTCGTTTTCATATGAAGTAGAAAGGGATACCAAATCCACGCATATCGAGGAAATCACACAAACGCTTGAAAATGATAAAAAATCCATAGAATTGATGAAAAGCAAAATCAAGGAAGAAATCGATCATTTTGTTACAAACTATAAGGATTTCGGGGTCTATGAAGATCATATAATGGAATCCATTAACACATATGCAGATCAATTCTTTACAAGGAATTCACATCAGGCACTGTCAGAGATTGCAGATTTGAAATCAGGAATGGAGAAGGATGTGGAAAATGGTACACGAATAATGGAGGCATTCCTTTCTCTCAATCCATTTACAATTTTAAATTCAGACATAAAAATTACTATTGATGAAAATAGTTCCGAAATCCGTGAGTCTATAAATTCCAGTTACGGTCTCTCATATGTTTTCCTCTTAAACCAGATGGAAAGCCAGTTTATGGCCAATCCATTTTTCGCATCACTCTATAATGGGATAAGAGTTCCTGTATCAGTTGATGGAGATGATGTGACCTATGAGAGTCTTGATGGATATCATATGGTATCAGGTTACATTAAGGGCAATAAACTTGAGTGCAGATTTATCCGGTCCAGGGAACAGAAATCCTTTTATTTTATCTTTGAGAAAGGCGCTTCAGTTATGGATATACAATTCGAGAATTCTGATATTACAGTTAAAATAACAGAAAGCCCGGAATTATTGAGGCATATTGATTTAAAAATACTCACAGATGCCCTAGAAAAACTTTTTAATGAAATTACGGAACTTGAAAAGAAAAAGAAGAAGCTTGTATCACTGAAAATGGACAATGTTGAACTGTTGAATACCATGGAATTTGAAAAAATATTTTATAGAATAATAGAATCAGATTCTATAAAATCCCTGGTACAGGCCCTGCCAGAAATAAGTGAAAACCCAGATGAACTTTCGAAAGAATTTATTACCCAGAGAATACACACAATTGGAAAGGACCAGGATTATATTATGTCAATTCTTTTTGGATGATTTTCTGAAGAGATGTGTAAAATCAGGATTATAAAGGTAGGATTTTTTATCCGAATAATATGAAATGTTGCCACCCACCAATATCAGCGCCTGTCTGTTTATCTTATTTTCAAACATGGCATGTTCCAGATTTCCTACAGTTGACATTATCATTTTTTCATCCGGCCATGACACTCTGTACGCTATAACTGCTCGGTCTTCAGAAGAATATCCGGCACCGATCAATTTTTCACTCACTCTTTTGGCGTTGGAGGCGCTGAGAAATATTGCCAATGATGTTTTATGCGCGGCCAGCAATTCCAAGTCCTCTCTTTCGAAATGTTCTGTTCTTCTTGGCACCCGTGTGAGTATAACAGACTGTGTAGTACCCGGTGCTGTCAACTCCATGCCCAGGCTTGCAGCAGCAGCAAACACAGAACTGATTCCGGGAATTATTTCAAATTTCATGCCATTTTTCCTGAAAAATTGCATTTCATCATTTATTGCACCGTATATGGATGGGTCGCCGCTATGAAGCCTTACAATTTCCTTCCCCAGGTCATAATATTTTTTAACTGCTTCATTAATTTCATCGATGTTCATGGTTGATGTTTTTATTATTGTGTTTGCCCTGCTATCCGAAAAAACTTCAGGATTTACCAGCGAATCGGCATAAATTATAACATCTGCCAAATCTATAGCTCTTTTTGCTTTTACAGTAAGAAGTTCAGGGTCACCGGGTCCAGCTCCTATTATATGTATCGTTTTATCACCACTATAGTCATGTAATCCCTTATATCATCAATATTATTATAAATTCTTTCTCTATCGGTAGACACATAACTCATGATGAAATAGTTCTTTATACCATGTTTCTTTATAATATCATTAATTATATCCTTCGCTTTTATAGCCTTGAATATAACCGTATTAGACATGGACATTATTCTTTCCTCCATGTACCTGTAATCCTTTATAGCCGGAATTATCTGTAATGGCTCATCCTTTGTTGCCAGAATAATTCTCATGGCAGCGGAAATCCCATTCATGGAACTGATTCCCGGAATTACTGAGTATTCTATATTAAGAAATGGCATTATATCAAGAAAAGTACTGTATAACATGGGCTCACCCTCCACGGCATATACGGATTTAATATTCGTACGGGATGCTTCCATGATCATTTTTCCGTATCCTGCACAGAGCTCTGTTAAATTTGTATTTCCTATGGGAAATTCCATTGGTCTCAGTTTTTTTCTGTTAATTCCCAGTGCTAGTAATATATTCTCTGCCGAGTTCAATGATGTTTTAGGATAGAATACTATATCCGCATCATTCAGAGCCTTATATCCCTTCATAGTCACAAGCTCGGGATCTCCAGGCCCAAGACCGACAACAGTGAAATTA
>JAKAAE010000165.1 GCA_021797225.1 Thermoplasmata archaeon
AACTTATTATTACAATAAGGGTATTGTACTTTATGACCTGAAAAGGGATGAGGAAGCGTTAGATGAGATTGATAAAGCAATAAAGCTAAACCCGGATAATCCAACTTATTACGACTTTAAGGGTAATGTACTTTATGAGTTGGGAGAGAATTCTGAAGCTTCAGTAGAGCACGAGAAAGCTAAAATTCCAAGTAAATAATCTTAAATTAATTTGTGATTTATAGATAAGATTGAATTAATTGACAATAAAGTTAAAACTCCAATCTGTACTATCTATCATACAGTTGGAATGATGTGCCACTAAATTTGGACATTTTTAATGGTATAATTGGTATAATGAAATTTATTATTTCACTATACATTAGACTCTCTGCATGTCTCTCATGGTAGTAAAGAATATTATTAATAGATTGAAATATTGGCATTCTGGCATCGTTTAAGGTAATCTATCACGGAAGACTAGTCCTTGAAGTATATCCCGGCGTTGCAATTGCTACACATGAGTGTTTGCATATTCCTGTGGTACATCCAAGAATACCCCTATTTTTGGCATGTTACCTGTTTTATATCAGATTGGGTAATTTTGGATGTAACCGGTTGGGAGTTATTGATCCCTGTATTGCTTATAATAAGAATATCAATGGAATGGTTCTTTAATTTTAACTCACTTATTTTGTTTTTCAAATTGTTGATTTCATTAGTTTTATAGGTATGAAAGAGAGTTATTATTAAAATTATCACTTATACAATCTTTCTTTATCATACAATCGTAATGGCAATGCTGGCAAACTGCATATTTTACCCTATTTTCTGTGTATTCCGTGATATGCATACAATTATGGCATCTTATTTTCATATAACAATTCACATACAAATATGTATATATAAAAATGACTCGTGTGTGCGTGAGTGAGTTAACTAAAAATTAAAGAGGGGCTCTGAAAAAAATTAAAAATGGTAGATTACATAATAAAATATAATCACTTAGGCATAAGAAACGGATGTAAAAAAATAGCATTAAACCAGGGACGACGATGGCTTACCTTTAAGGTATGCAATTATACTAGCACAGTCATAGGCATAATTATCTAGCTTTATTGGATTCTTAAATTCTTTCGCTTCGAGGAATGGTTGGGTACTATCAACTATTTTTTCAAGTTGCAAAACATTTTTATTAGTATATGGCTTAAGCAAGTTATTTAATTCATCTACAATTTCGAGCTTAATATGAATATTATTATTTTCAGCCTTTACGAGCTCGGACATTTTTTTTATAAAACCGCCAAAGAGGATACGTGAAATATTATATGTTTTACATTAATTATATAATTGTAATTTTATATTACAAAAACATAATTAAGAATATATAAATATGGATGCTATATTATTGTTTATGTATTGCAGGGACTTAAACACTTATAATTACGCCCCGAACGGACCATTATAGTTTTGGCTCTTTTATCTTGTTTAAGAATAACTATTTAGTATGGGGCTGATTTTCTGTTGGTTCTTCCGTTTAGTCTACCTCACTGTTTAATACACCTTTAGTTCTCCTGATTCAGCTAGGTCTCATTTTGGTTAGATTTTCTGAAGTTTTCCATTCTTTTTTCTATATAATCAATGGATTTCTTAATACCATCTCTCTTTGCTATTATTGTTGTGCCATAACCAATATAGCCAAGAGAGTCCAAAAATCTTTAATCAGGATAATATCAATAGCATCAAAACGATTAATATTTGCAAATTTTGCATCTATCTCTGTGTAATTGAAATGAATATGTGTCACTTGTAGATAGCATCATTTTAATTGCCTGCTTTATTTTACAGAGATATTGTTCCAATTAATTTCTTTGCATCTTTATATTTAATCTCCAATTCGGTCCATCTTCCTTATATTCACCTTTAAAACTTGGTTCTGCACCATAGCCTGGACATCTGGAAGAGACCAAGCGTATTTTGTATGGACACATTCATAGGTATTGTCAACCTCACACCAGAGCCGCATGATGTTGTTTCCATTTAATTTTACATAGAGATTAACCACACGGTCATTGCCAGATCTATCCCAATTTGTTTCATTTATTGCTATATGGTCATCAAGGGCATTTAAGCCGCCGTGTATGGACAGATTTCTAAATTGGCTATCATAGTTAGAGGGAACTTCAAGAATATTTTTTTCACTATTGATTCCCTTAGCTGCTTCTAAGGTTTCTTTAAGCTTTAGAGCCACTACATTACCACGTTCTGAAAGTGAATATATAAAGATTTTACGACCCATCATTTGATGTGTAATATTTATTAAACCAGCTTCTTTCAAAGAATTGCCAAGTTTTTCAATCGTTAAATTACTGGGGATAACTTCTAACAATTCATTTTGTTTAACACTACCCTTATCTAAAAGAAATAGCAATACAGAAATTGCGTGTTTTTGGCTGAGTATTTTAGTTAATTCCATTTATGTATAGTGTAAATGATTTTAATATAAAAATTAGTCTAATAATTTTATTTACATTAATGTAAAGTGAAATATTTAAATATAATTTTGAATTACACTATTGTAAAGTGATAATATGGAAAAGATATTAAAGGTTGGAAAATGCTATTTAGACAAATCGGGAGCTGCGAGGATATATATTCCCCTAGGGCTGGTTCAGGCTTTAAAGTGGAATAACCTGGAAGATATAGTTTTAATAAAAAGCGGGAGTAGGATTGAAATACTGAGCCAGAAGGATTACGGCATACATGAGGAAAATCTATGAAGCTCAAGTACCCTAAGTTCGTATCATATCTTATCAGCCATGGGGACCAGATATCAACGGCTGAGAGGAGGGAACGGAGAATAAGGATGCTGGAGAATCATATCAATGTAAATGAACCCGATATCGGCGAAATATATTCCTATGTTGAAATGCGCCTGCGATCCGGCCTGAAAAAGAAATCGGTAAGGCTGGAAATATCAGATCTGTCACACTGGTGCAAATACATCGGAAAACCAATATCGAAGGATGATTTGCCAGTATTAAAGAAAGAACCGGATCCAGACCCGTTTATACCGGAGCCCGGAGATATACAGAGAATGAGGGAGTTCTGCATTTCCAGGAAGGATAAATACACCTGGGTAAGGAACCTATGCATAATGGATATGCTTATAGCTACAGGCATGAGAGCCGGCGAGCTCATACATGCAAACCTGGAAGATTATAAAAATTCTACACTATACATAAGGTCAGAAAAGGGAGAAAAGGATAGAACGGTGCCACTGCCAGGAAAGCTTACGGCAGAAGTCGATGAATACATTGAAAAGTACAGGTACCACAGCGATCCCAGGGCATTGTTCACTACCAGGACGGGAAGGTATAATTACAACAAATTAAGGCAGATAATCAAGTATATTGGGGTTCACAGCGGTGTTCCCGATATTCACCCACATAGTTTCAGGCACTACTACGCCACGACACTGGTAAGGCTTGGTGTGGACATACGACGGGTTCAAATCCTGGTGGGGCATGCCCGCATTGAGACCACAACCAGGTATACTCACTTAACGCAAAAAGAGGTTGGGGAAGCTGTAAAAGAAAGTGTTGAGGCCTTATTTCGCCTCAATCGGCAAATGACGGATTTTGAGTGGGAGCAGTTGGGGGCTGACCCTAATGTAGTGGAAGCACTGGGATTTG
>JAKAAE010000166.1 GCA_021797225.1 Thermoplasmata archaeon
CAATCAACACAATGGACATTGCGTTTCCCGTATACCACTGGACTCCACAGAAGATAAGGGTGCACATGTTCTTTTCCCTTATGGCATATCTCTTCCTTGCACTCATATACAATGAGATACATTCCAGGGATGAGTCTGTTTCGCTTATATCCATGAAAGATTATTTCAAGGACATAAATCTCAATTATGCTGCAAATGGAAAGAGTGTGGCATGGAGGATAGAGTGCAAGTCGGATATCTCGGAACTGCTGGTAAAAACAATGAATCTTGAAAGCATGGTAGAAAATTAGTGCACCCACAGTACAGTTGGTGAAAAGTCTGGAAAAATAGCATTCTGCATTCTACAAAAATAAAATAGATGTAAAGTCACGAAAAACTACTATAATTAAAAAATTGAAAAGGTATGTAATTTCCATAACCGATGTTAAAAGGATAAGGGATGTGTGGACCATGCTTTATGCAATTTTAATAAACGTACTTCTATTTGTTTCAATAGGCATTATACTCATAACAGTTCCCGTACTGGTATTGAACAAAAATAGTGATTTTGTGGTTTTCACGTTCTTGGAAATTGTCGGCGTTTCATTTTTTGCGCTATTTATTGGGAGTATTATAAATACCAGAATATATTACAGCATATCATTCACGGCAATATTTCCACTTTTATTGCTTATGGGATTTATGATATCCATAAAAAATACAGGAGTTAATCTTCTCGATGGGTTTTTAATATTGCCTGCCATTGCGTTATTTTTCCCAGGATACAGGAAGTATTTTACACGAAAATTCCCTGGCAGCGAGATATATTATGTTTACAAATTTGCCAATTTTTTCTCCTGGATATTTATACTCCCTGTGCCATTTATTTTATTAAAATTCATTGCCATACCAGTTTATACAATTATTATCGAATTGACGGCATCAATGATAGGATTAATACTTACACTTAAATTTACAAACTATCCTGAAATAGTATGGAATAAAAACGTAAAAATTAATAAAAGAAGTAATAATTAATCCCTATGAATCCGAGAGATGTAAGGAGAATGATGAACCAGATGGGAATAAAATCTACTGAAATGCCTGATGTTAAGGAGGTTATATTTAAGGGCAGGGATAAGGATTATATCGTAGAAAATGCATCTGTTACAATGATAGAGGCACAGGGGCAGAAAACATTTCAGGTAATGGGAACATTTAAGGAAAAACCTAAAACCCAGCAGGTAGAAGAATTTGATGAAGAGGATATAAAACTTGTAATGGAACAGTGCAAAGTTCCAAGGGAAAAGGCAAAAGAGGCACTTAAGAAAGCAGGGGGAGAACCTGCACAGGCAATTCTTGATCTAGGAAATTAAAATGAATTATCTTGAGGAGTTTCTCGCCGAGCAGATGCCCAACGAGGAGGAGACCAGAAAGCTTGCTGCTATTTCATCTGCTATTATTAATAAGGTAGATAATATTTGCAGAAAGGAAAAAATAAATGCAAAATGCGTTGAAGTAGGTTCTGTATCAAAACACACCAATCTAAAATCCAGTGACATAGACATGTTCATTACATTTGATAGGTCTTATTCTGTGGATTACATAGAGAAAAAAGGCCTTGAAATCGGTCATAAGGTACTAGAAAATGGTACAGAAAAATATGCAGAGCATCCATATGTTTCAGGTTATGTTGATGGAATAAAGGTAGATATTGTACCGGCATTTAAAATTAGTAATGGGGAAAAAATAGTTTCAACCGTAGACAGAACACCGTTGCACACTATTTATGTGAATAGGAATACAGATGAAAAAACTATTCATGATATACGCTTATTGAAGGTATTTTTAAAAAGCATCAATGTATATGGATCAGAAATCGCAAAATCCGGATTCTCCGGATATCTCTGTGAAGTCTTGATAATTCATTTCAAAAGTTTTGACAGATTTATAGAATATATGGCAAACCTCAGAGGAAAACTCATTATCCCTGAGGAAACCGTAGATAAATTCAATGAACCTGTAATAATAATTGATCCGGTGGACCCATCCAGAAATGCGGGTGCTGCCGTTAGCCAGGAAAACCTGTCCAGATTGAAACTTGCATCCAGAATATATATGAAGGATAGAATTGATATATTCAATCGTTTGCCCGTGGTAAAAAGGAAACGTGATACTAACATAAAGATATTTATAGTGGAAAAGCCAGAGATTATAGATGATATAATATATCCACAGGCAGTGAGACTGAAAAACAGAATATGGGATATATTTCAGGGGAATGGATTTATTCCCATAGCGTCTGAAATATATGTAGGCAAGGATATAGAAATTCTAATAGAGTATAAACTTGAGAAACTCCCGGGAATCGAAATTCATAAAGGACCTCCTGTTGAATCCAATGAAACCATAAAATTTATTGATGTTTGGAACAGCAATCCGAGGTTGATGCGTGGCCCTTATATTATAGACGATAGAATTTATGTGGATGTTAGAACCAGAATAAGGAATATGGAGGAAATTATAAGAAAAGAATTAAAAAATGAGGATATTGGTAAGAATTTAAATCCATTTAAGGATGAAATTAAAATATTATCTTTAAATGAAAACTCACTTTTGGAAGTTGAAAAAAAGTTTTATTCAAAATATCTATTTTGAAAGTTATCCTCCTGAGAAAATTTCCAGGAGAACAAGATTATCACCTGGATTGATGGTAAGATCTGATGTTGCCGGTATACCGTTCAAGATAGCAACAAATCCATCTTCATTTATTCCTATGGAATCGTAAATCTCCGATAACCTGACAGGTTTTCCTATACTAATTGTTTCCTTTTTTCTTCCTATTATCTCAATCATAACAGCTCCGGGCAGATTCGAACTGCCGTCATCGGATCCAAAGTCCGGAATGCTTGTCCACTACACCACGGAGCTATAATTAATCATAATCATAAATGGATATTAAAATGTGTTGAGAAAATATGGTTTATTATAAAAATAAAATTATTTTTTGGCTGAGCAGTTAAATTCATCGCTGCATGTTTTGCCAAGACTCCTGAGTATGGAGAAAACTATACCGAGACCTTTCTGTGCATCTTCGTCCTTCATGGCACGAAGCGTTCCCATCATTCCACCGACAGGCGTCACTGTATCAGTCTTGATTGCATTTTCTACAGCCTTTATCATGTTAACATAATGAGGTGCTACACTGAGATCCAGTGTTCCCAAGGATTCCAGTATTGGCTTCTCATTCATGATCAGGTTCATTGTAAAATCGTTTGAGAATAAGCCCATTAATAATCCCATCGCACCATCATCATTGAGAACTCCCAGTACCGGATCAAGGATCCCCTTGTTCTGCATTATACTGACCATTTCAAGCAGGTTGCTCAAAGCCCTTACGTTCTTTTCCTCTGACATTATTTTTAATAATACCATGACAGAATCTGTCTTTGTTGTAAGAGACAGTACATCATCGCTCGTCAGGAGTGTAAAGATCGTCTTTAACGTTTCATCGTCACTCAATATACCGGATATTACATCCAGAAACCCAAGATTATCAAGCTTTTTAATGAGCTCGACCGCCCTGGTTAAACTGGAAATGTATTCCGGTTTCATCAATTTTTCTAACTGTTCATCTTCTGACATCATAATATATCACCAGCTGGCAAGATACTTGTCAAGTG
>JAKAAE010000167.1 GCA_021797225.1 Thermoplasmata archaeon
TGCCGATAGCTTTACCTATATTTTCCGGTGCTATAGACCTTGTCTACAGGGGAAATAAAAAATAAAGGGATACCATGAATGAAATAACACTGGATAATCAGACAATAGGATTTATAAAATTATTTGAAAGCTATACTAGAACTAATGTGTTTGAATGCCTTGAAAACGAAGAGATGGTCCTCTTTGTTGTAGGTGAGCACAAACTGGCAGATATTTTTAAAAAACATGAAAATATAATTGCAGATTTAAAAGCGAAGATCAACAAAAGGATAGTCATGGCAGAGTTTTCCCCTGACCTTCTAACATTTACAAAAAATTTATTTTACAGGTATGGAGTAAATGAAATTAATCTCATATGGAAGGACAATATAACAAACATTTTTGTAGGAATAGCGCCGGAAAATATAGGGAAGGCTATAGGCAAAGATAGCAGAAATATAAAATTAATGAGGGATGCTATTTCCAGGTACTTTAAAATAAAAAATGTTATAATAAAGCAGAGATAAAATTTTAATTTATAATATCCCGAAAGAAGTTTCTTAATTAATTTATGTAAATTTTAAGCCAAAATTCAATGCGAGTATATATCATAGAAATTTAAAAGTAAAATATATTAAATTGTAATTATTAAAAAAATTTATTTTTGCCCTGCAGTAGTGGTAACATCCTCTTCCTGAATATACTGGGTTCCTGATTCTATTATATCACTTATTTCCTCTGTCCTGTAGCCGGACCTTATAGATATGAGGTAGAATATGATTGCTACTATTATTACCACAACAAAGTCATATGGGTATGGAAGAGTATTTGTTCCCCCATAATCTCCTTCTCCAAGGTATGATAAAAGCGTTAAGACCAGTATAAATCCAGGTACCCACCATCCAGCTTTGATATTTTCTTTCGTGAATACGTTCTCGACTTTGTGTGTTGCCAGTATGATCAGGTAAACCACAATGCCCAGGAATATTCCTATTGCTAGGTATGGTATTGTAGGCCATCCTGACCAGTATACTATAAGTGTGGCACCGACGAAAGCTATAGGGGCAAGTATTTTGGCAAATGGGAGTTTAAATGGCCTTTTCAGTGCATCCGCTTCCCTTCTCAACACCATCAATGCTGATCCTCCCACTATGTATGTGAATGCCGTGGCTCCAGTTATTAATCCTACAAGGGCATACCAGCTCGGGAATGGAGCAAGGAATATAATACCGATGATCACAGATATTATTATGGGCAGAACAGGAACATGGGTCTTTTTGCTTACAACTGAAAGCTGTTTTGGGAAATATCCGATTTCAGCTAACCCGAACAGGGTTCTTGTTGAAGTTCCGGCGTATACATTAAGTGTACCGGCTGGAGATACGTATGCGTCTGCGTATAATACATAGGTCAGGACAACAAGTGCAAATATTCCAGAGCTTTTTGCAAGGAATGCAAATGGCGCTGCTACAACACTGGCTGCATATGTGGTGGGGGTTGATGATACAAGCCCAAACCATCCTCCGGCTGCTGCAAGTTTAGTTGGGTCTATAGCCCCTATAAAAACAACCTGCAGCAGGACATACACAACAATACCTGTCAGCACAGAGAAAATTGTGGCTCTTGGAATAGACCTCTGTGGCGTTTTTGCCTCTCCTCCATAATCAAGTGCCTGCCTGAATCCCAGGAACGAAAATACTATTCCATCCGTTGAAACTGCCTCAAATATTGTTGCGCTGTTGTTTCCTGGAAGGAATCCACCGAGTGCTGGTGAAGTGAAGTTTGAAGTGTGAAAAACAAGGAATGCAAGCATTACTATAGTTATTGAAGGTATTATTAATTTCCACCATGTCATACCGGTATTTGTTTTTCCCATTATCCTTACCCCAGCGTAGTTTAATGCAAAGAAAGCAACTATGAGTATAGCGGCAAGCAATATTCCAAGTCCGGTTAAGAGGGCCACAGTCGCTGATGGATTTATGGGATTCGGAGCGCTATATGATAGCCCTTTAATATATGAACTCGCATATGTAATTACAGCCTCAGCTTCTATAGCCGGCACTGATACAGCCGAGAGGAAATAGGTCCACCCGAAAAACAATCCCGCTACTCCACCGTGCGAATAGTGCCCATATCTGCTAATTGCTCCGGTCCTGGGTATCATGCTTCCAAGCTCTGCATAAACAAGAGCTATAAACAATACTATAACACCGCCAATAATCCATGAGAGAATAGCGGCAGGTCCAGTAGTTCCTGCAGATGCTGCAGCAGCGAAAAGCCATCCTGAGCCAATTATGCCACCCAGACTTAGAAAGTAAAGATCCCATGTATTTAATGCCTTCTTTAACCTCTTATCCTGCAGTTTACTATTGGCGATAACATTTTTTTCTGATATTGAATCAGCCATGTGAGAATATTTAGCAGTTATATATAAATATTTCTTAATAAATTTCGAACATACACATAGCATAGCACGGTTTCTAGCAATCAAATTTCCGAAATATTCATGGGAAAATACTTCGTTTCTTGTTTATCTACCAGTAATTTTATATCTAATATAGAATATGCTGATATAGAAACTTAGAAACTATTATGTACTTTAAAATCCAGGAATTCAAATGTAATGTGGATATTACTATAATGAATCTCAAAGCATATGCAGTCTATTTGCCTGAACTCCAGTAAGGTAAAGTGCATGAAGTTGGATTATATTTATATCCCTGCATATGATTATGTATTATATATATGGATCATAAAATAGAAGACAATGGAGAAAATATTACGAGGGTTATTACACCCAATAAAAGAAAAGGAGAAATATACGGAATAGTTGAAAAATTATCCGGTGCATCACGCCTTACCGTTATGTGTGAGGACGGCTCAACAAGAAATTGCAGAATACCTGGGAAAATGAAAAAAAGAATGTGGATAAGGGAAGGTGACCTTGTTATTGTGAAACCATGGGATTTCCAGGATGAGAAGGGGGATATAATTTACAGGTACACAAGGACCCAGGCATTATACCTTAGCCGTAACAGGATGTTGCCAGAAATTATAGATGTATTCAATGAACGATAAAAGTGCACTGAAGCAATTAATTGAATCGGATGAATTTTCCAACAGGCTCAATCTCGATAGGAAAACCTATGGCCTTGTATTTGATAGGAGAACGTTAAATGCCATTTATGAAGTTATAAAAAAATATGATATAGATTACATTGATTTTCCCATTTCCAGCGGCAAGGAATCACTGATCTTCAATGTTAAGTTAAGAAATGGGATTACCAGGGCACTTAAAATTTATAAAATGTCTACATTAAAATTTTCCAATACCATGGAATATATAAAAGGTGATTACCGGTTTGATAAAGAAAAAATAAACAGGTCGAATCTTGTATTTGTGTGGGCACAAAAGGAGTTTACAAATCTTCAAAGCCTCAGGGATTCTGGAGTCCATGCACCTAAGCCATATGGATTCTATAAAAACATACTTCTAATGTCATATCTTGGGAGTTCAAAAGGACCAGCGTTGCAAATTAAAGACATCGATGGAGGTTTTGATGAAATTTATGTTAAATTGAGGGAGGCTATATGGAAGATGTATAATAAAGCCGGCATAGTCCATGCTGATCTCAGCGAATATAATATATTATATTACAGAAATAACCCATATA
>JAKAAE010000168.1 GCA_021797225.1 Thermoplasmata archaeon
GAAAAGGGATATACATACTATATACGGTGGATTGACCCACAAAGAACTCACAGTATTCCCTGATCATTGCCATAATGGAGTTATGGATAAAATCATTATACAAGGAACTCAATTCGTGATATCATAGGAGAGCCTGTATATCAAAAAATTTAAATATAGGCAATAGTTATATTTTATGGGGACGTGAAAAAGTTGACAGATGTTTTTGATAATAACACTGCTGTTGGGAAAGCACAGAAAACTGGTGGTTTGATTATAATTATGATACTAATAGCAATGGGTATGTTTCTGGATGGGTTTGATTCGAACTTATTTTTCTTTGGAGGAACATTCATATTGAAGATAATACATGTGAGCCCATTATTGCTTGGCATAACTGCTACAGGATTTTCAGCGGGCATTATGATTTTCAGTCTTATCGGGGGCGTTATTTTTGATAAGATAACTACGCGTAACGGTATTCTTATTGCACTTGGTATAATTTCTGCATTTTCAGCACTTACTGGCTTTGTAACAAATGAATATGAACTTGTTGTATATAGGTTCCTAGTTGGATTCGGCGTTGGTATGATACAACCAGAAATATCGGCATTTCTCGGAGATTTAAGACCAGCTATTAGAGCAACAGTTATAGCCATATCAGGAGTTATGTTTAATCTTGGTTTGGCCATTAGCCCACTTATATTTGCAAGGTTTTCCACAATTAGCACCTTTGATATCCCATTTATTATTTCTGGTTCTGCAGGTCTTATTATGATTATAGTTACATTTATCTGGGTACCTTCAACGTACAAAATCAGGAAAAAACCTAAATCTGGTATATTAAAGAATATGAATAAGACACTTATTCTCGCAGGGATATCATATTTCTTCTTTGGTGTGGCTTTCTTCGCCTATGAATCGTATATTACGCCTTATTTTGTGAGTACTGGTATAACAAAAACAGGTGCTGCGCTCATTGTTTCAATGTTTGGATTTGCTGGAATTGCACTGGCGTATCCAGGAGCAATTTTAGGGGACAAAACTAATAGGAAAATGATAACATTACTTGGCTCAGTCGTGATTTTGATTGGAACAATAATCCTATTTGCAATACATATATCCTATTTTTTGGCATTCACCGGTGTTGTTTTCCTGGGAGGAGGATATGCTATTTATGGTAATATACAGGCTTTATCCCAGGAGAGCGTAGAGGATGCCTGGATCGGAACTGCCGTTGGTTTTATCTTCTTTACATTCAACGTAGGTGCAATGATTGGAGGGCCATTTATGGGTTTTCTTATACCGAAACTGGGATATGTACACGCAGGAGTCGTAGCTCTTATAGTTCCTATGGTTATCTGTGCTTCACTAATGTTACTAACTCCGTATAATAAGAGGGCCATTTCCAAACAATCAGGGCCAAGTCCTGGTTTAGGTGAAAAGTAATTATTTGTATATTTTTAAATATCTGATACTATATTTTTTGTATTGTTCCAATTTATTAATGTATGCTTTTCTTGGAGATTTTACCTTAATGACCTGCACACTAAATAGGGCATAAATAACTATATAAATACTTAAATTGTAATATTTATAGGAATAGTTTTACTACACCATAGTACCATAAAATATACCTAACAGATCACTTGGTTTTATCAACCTTAAATGCTTAAAAAGTCAAAGATATGTACCAGAAAAGTATCACAATAATAAAGTGTAAGTTTGATATGCTTTAAGTAAAAGTTAAAAGGTCATGGGACTCATTCAATTTGAAAGAAGTTTTTTGATAACCGCAACTCCAACTTTAGTCCCAACTGGAAGTGCTTCTTCGTCAGCATCAAACGTAGGACTATGGTTAGGGCTAGTAAATCCTTTATCGGTATTCTGGACCCCTAAATAATAAAACGCCCCTTTTACTTTCTTAAGGTAATAACCAAAGTCTTCTCCGCCCATCCTCTGCGGCATCTCAATAACCTTGTTTGAACCGACAATTTTTCCTGCAACTTCAGATATGACATTACAAATTTCTAGATCATTTACCATTACAGGATATCCCTCTTCATATTCATATTTGTATTCTGAATGTGTTGCCTTGCATATGCCATCAAGTATATTTCCTAATTCATTTTTTACCAATAACCTTGTGTCATCATCCTGGGTTCTCACTGTACCTGTCATTTCAACTTCATCCGCTATTATATTATGGCGGTACCCCCCATTAATAGTACCGAATGTGATAACTGCAGCCTTAACTGGGTCAGCCTTCCTCGAAACTATTGTTTGGGCTAGTGTTATGAACTCGGCGGCAATATATATGGCGTCTATGGATTTGTGCGGCGCTGAACCATGTCCGCCCTTTCCAAGTATTTTTATGTGAAATGAATCTGCATTTGCATTTGCAGGTCCCTTGTGATATCCGATACTGCCAGCAGGTAATTCACTTGATACATGTTGTCCCACCACATAATCTACATTATCCAGTACGCCATCCTGAATCATCTTTAGAGCACCGCCAGGGGGAGCTTCTTCTGCCGGTTGGAAAAACACCCTGACAGTGCCATTGAATTCTCTGTTTCCTGCAAAATATTTTGCAATATCTAGGGCCATTGCAGTATGACAATCATGACCACACGCATGCATGATTCCAGGATTTCTGGATTTATATTCCACGTCATTTTTCTCCGAAACAGGTAGGGCATCTATGTCAGCTCTAAAGGCAACTATTTTTCCCTTTGATTTCCCATTTATATCCACTACTACTCCCGTAGTAGCAATCATTTTCGGCAAAAGACCCATATTCCTTAATTCATTCTCTATTGTTTCGGCAGTTTTAAATTCTTTAAAACTCAATTCCGGGTTTTCATGGAAATGCCTTCTCATTTTAACAACATATTCTTGAGGATTACCATTCGCCATATTTAATTATAAACCATAAGCCTATTTAACTATTTCGTTTTAAATGGGCTTGAGGCACTATTCCTTCCTCCAATTTATTACAAGATAAACACCCATATTTGGAAACTATTTTGAAAGTCCACCTTTGTAGCTAACCTAGAATTTGTAATCTTTCTATAATATAATCCACGCACTCTTTATTGTAACCCTGGTTGTTTCCTCCAAATTTGCTTCCTATAGGAATTATTAGGAGTAATATCATCAAGTACAGAATTGGAGAGATAAACTATATTACTGAAGGGAAATACGCCGTAGAGTACCAAAGGAAGATAAAGAACTGAAAGGTTTATGAACCATGATTTTCACATATGATAAAAACGCCATTAAGGATTTTGATCGCCTCATCAATAAAGCGATTTCGATATTTATGATAGTAAAAGGTCACTGCATCCGTATTACTCTACTTTCAATCAGAGAGTTACACTGCGTCTGATCAAGCAATTTGTTGGCGAATTAAATATGATATTCTCCAACATGCATATGTCATTCTCCATGCACCCTAATATAGATGTACCACATAAAAACATTGAGATGTCGTATTCGGATATTAAAGTCATTATGGTGGTATACAACCTTCCTATCCTGCTACTAAACAAAAATTGAATATCAAAATCAAACATAGCAGAGAACTGTACTGGCTATTCATTCAATGTTAAGAAGGGGCACGTATCCTATGTGCTAAAACTTAAGGGTCTTTTGCCGAAA
>JAKAAE010000169.1 GCA_021797225.1 Thermoplasmata archaeon
ATGAAGTTTCCATATTGTTCACTTTAGTTGTTACTCTATTTATAAATAATATTTATAGATTTTTGTTTCATAGTCTATAAAAATCAATATATAAACTGAATTTAGAAAGTTGAGCATCTACAATAAAATCAAAATAGTAAGGTAATATAAGGTATTGTTGAAAGGTTCGACTATAAGAAAGAGATACATACTTGTATTATGGGATTCCGATGCTGAGAAAAACGACAGATATATCTATAACTATTATCAAGTGAAAAGGAAATACAGAAACAACAATTTTTCCGTATTGATGTGCGATCAGCTGAATAAAAAGGCTGTCTGCAGTATTATTGAAAAAAGAGGTGGCAAAATTATTACTGTAAGCGGCACAATAAAAAAATGCAAGGCATCAATGATAAATGTAATAGACCATTCTGTTCATACATGATAAAATATTAACTATGAATTATTTTATTTCAATAATTTCTGAAATAAATGAATATAATTTCTTGTCCTTCTTTTTAATTATATTATAGAACCACATATCCCTCGAAACAGTGGCTATTGAAGTATGTGACATTGATGCAATTCGGCCTGCAAAAAACATATTATTGAATATTTCTGAATTTCTTTTACGCAATCCGAGTTTTTTGATATATGATGGAAAATTATATTTTATGTAATGATTATTCCTGGACTTTACTATCAGTGATATTCCGGCAGTTGTTTCCTTTGCATAGTTGTCCAGTGCAAAATCCTTGAACCGGTTTCCATAACATATGTCTGCATGTGATAAGAGATCGTATGCATCCATCAGATCCTCTGTATCACTGTATTCATATGATATATTCTCATTGATCCATTTCATGTAAAAATCTGTATCTTCATCCATCATGGACAATGACCGGAGAAGAGCGTTATAATCAGATGTCCTGAATGTATCCGATGTTAGATAGTATATGGATTCAGACGTATCCCTGCTGTTATCTCCGTAATCGGTTTCATGGACTCTGTAAAGATATAAGTCATTGATCATTGCCCTTATGTCTGGTTCGTTTAATTTTATAATATCATCTATTTGAATATCGGTTATAGCTATCCTTTCATTGCCCGCTATTTTCCGGAGAACCTGCTCAACCGATCGCCTGAAACTCTTATAATTTACCTCATTCTTCCGCCTGTATGGAGTCATTTCAATATCCAGTGACCTGGATATTATTTCCTTAGCGTTGTTTTTTGCCTTGAATGAATAATAATCGTTCATGGTTATTACAACAGGATTTTTTGTATTTTTTATAATATCAAGGAGTTCTGAAATGCCACCGGTATCGCCTCCGGTTGACTTATTTCTGGATTCAAAGATATTATCGGCTTCATCTATGAGAATAAGTTTGTCCGGTGTTCTTGTATTTTCATCAAAAAGGTCTCTGTACTCTGATGCCATAAGGGCAATCTTCTTCATATTTTCCCTGTTTCGCTGCTCCGAGGCGTTCATTTCTATAATACTGAGTCCTGCATAACGTGCAAGGGCATAAGCAGTGCTTGTTTTTCCTATTCCCTGCTGACCCCAGAGTATCAATGCTTTCTTTGTTTCGGAATGGTTAACCCACGAATCGATCCATGATACCATTGCATGCCTTGCTTCTACGCTGAGAATCAGAGCATTGATATCTGAAGGTCTGTAATCATCTGCAAATGACATCAATGTACCTTTGTTCCGGGTGCCATCTCCCTGTCCGGCTTTAAAAGTGAAACACCCTTATCATCTTCAACGGCAAGGAGCATTCCCTGGCTCTCCAGTCCCATAAATTTGGCCGGCTGGAGATTATTCAGTATAACCAGCTGTTTATCCATCATTTCCTCAGGTGTATAGTAATTGGATATACTCGAAATAATTTGTTTTTTTTCCTCGCCCAGATCTACTATTATCTTCAATAAATTTCTTGATTTTTCGACCTTTTCACATTCCACAACTCTGCCTACTCTGATATCCAGTTTATGGAATTCATCTATGCTTATCTCTTCCATAACCTGTATTTTAGCGATTAAATATAAACTTATTCATTGCGGAATGTTTTTTTGAAGGATAGGGGATTTAAAGCCCTGATGAATTCCAGTATCTGATTCGGTGTTATCTGTTTGATCAGAATGGCAATGCCTAAAAATATAATAATGGATGCAACCGCCACTGGAAGAAATAATAAAATATCATATACGTGAATATAGTATGTTATTACGTAAAGGAATACAAACTGAGCTGCTGCAGGTAACATCTGATAAAATATAGTCATATTTGGCCTCATGGACTCTGTCCTGAGTACAATTAAACGATAGGCAACTGTTTCAAAAAGCATGGCAGCAAAAGTACTCACTGCTCCCCCAAGAACCCCAAGGGATAGGGAACTGACACCGAAAATTGATGGTGGAATCAAGACCACATCAAGCACTATATTGATAATAAGTGCAACAACCGTTATTTCCCCGATTCTTCTTGTAAGCCCCCTGGCAACCAGACTCGAAGAATATGCCGTATTAATTGCAACCAGATACGCAGAAATAGAAAGAAAGATGAGTATGTCTGCATATGGAATAAGGGCTGCCGACCATAGATTTGCAACGTAAACCCTGAGTGCTATAAAAATGATGACTGCGGGCAATATAAATAGAGATATTATCCTCTCGAATGAGGACACGTCGCCCTTGAATTTTTCATGATCAGAACTTTTCATTAAAAGTGGTATGAAAAATACACTGATTGTGCCTGAAAATGTAGTGATTGGCCCAGTAATCCTCTGGAGACTGGCAAAAGCACCGGTTGCCACTGCGTGCCAGTAGAATTCTATAAGAACCTTGTCTATATTTCCACTGACCGTGCCGATTATTGAGGCAAGGGCAAGGGGATATGCAATTTTCGTGTAAGCCCGAAATAGTTTCATTGATGGCTTTTTAAATTTCCACGGACGCCCGAATACAAATGATATGATAAAGTAAAGGAAATATGAAATACTGTATATAATTGCCATTACAACAGCAGCACTTAATGTATTGTAACCGGGTATTTTCAGAATATACGATATACCAAGTATTATAAAAAGAGAATTTCTTACCAGTGCCTCTGTTATCTGTGGAAGGGACATCCGTGCAGATTTCATCTTTGAATTGAAATATATATTTGGTACATCCTTTAATCGGTTAAAGAAAAAGTAAGGTAATAATAAGATTATTGTATAAATCTCCACATTGCTCTGAAAACCCCTGTGGAGAATGTCCAGCCATACAAGTAGGGATAATAACACAATGATCATTGTTATGAAAGTCTGAACCATTCTTATACTGAGAAATGTCCCATTGCATTCTCCCTCATCGTATTCTCCTGATGAAAGGAATCTCAGATGTGCGGTTCCGTATCCAAGGTCACCAACTATACTCAGAACTCCTATAAATGCCAGGGAAAAGCTCAAGAATCCCCATGCCTGCAACCCGACAAAACGTATGATAAAAAATAACCCTATATATCCGAATAAAGAATTTATAATCTGACCGAATACCAGCAATGGAGATTTTTTAGCAATCACTTAAAGTGCATATAATATTCATCGAATAAACTTTATGAATCTATTCTTTCCAGTATTTCTATCA
>JAKAAE010000170.1 GCA_021797225.1 Thermoplasmata archaeon
CTATAATATGTACCCCTACTGCCACTTTCATCGTCCTCCATATTTTTTACACCTCTATTAACAACCTTTATAATGAAGTCTTATTTAAATATTTATAAAAATAGTAAAAATTTATTTTTATCATAACGTGTTTATAATACTAGCCATGACTAGTTTAAATAACAAATATACGTATTAATATATTTTCAATAATATATTTATCGTTACAGGTCATTATAAATCCTGAATTTTCGCGGGATATGCATTATTTCAGTTAAATATGCCTTAAATCCAGTTCAACCGTGGGATTTTTCGCCTGAAGCTCTCTGATTTCATTCAGGGAAAAATGGAAAAACCTGTCAGATACCAGTATGAGGGTTGTGAAACCACGTTTTGCAGCCTCAAAAGCAGAATTTACGGATGCGTATTCGAAGTCTGGCTTTCTTCCAAGCATGTCAATAAGTGTTTTTGCCATTTCACCGGTGATCCCTATAAAATCAAAATTTATGCCTTTAATATAATTGTTTACAGTCTCGCCAAGGTTCTTCATATCAGTTGTTTTCTCAACATTATTGAACGCTACTATTATTATTTTGGATTTTTTTATTTTGATAATTTCCCTTACGGCAGTCACTCCGGTGCATTCATTTTTTTTTGAATTTTTTACTGTGATACCGTTGGCTCCGCTACCTGCATAGGGCCCTGCATGAAGATAGCCGTTAGTCATATACAGTGATACTTTCTGCCCTGACATAAGTTCCTGGTCAGATATCACCTCCCACACAAGTGAAGAATCTATACTGATGAGGCTACTATGAACAAAATCTTCTATGTAGTTAAGGCCGTTATAAAGAAAATCAAAGCCCTCTTTTGTTATATTGTTTTTTTCATCTATGAATCCTTTTTCTCTGAGAATTTTTATGTGATAAACAACACCCTGGAGTGTTATATCAAGCTCCTTTGATATTTCTGAAGGTCTGGTCTTGCCGTTTTTTATATTTAGTAAAATCATCAACTGAGAAATAAGAGCCTGCTCAATTTTCATCTTTGTATATATAAATATATATTATAATTTTTCCTGTGGTATTATCTTAGGTTATTCCGTATTCCTTCAATTTATCTGAAAAAAATGATACCTCGCCGGAGATGTCCCTGCTGTAATAGATGGCTGATACCACTGCAATTCCTGAAATTCTATATTTAAGAAGCATATCAACGTTATTCCTGTTTATTCCGCCTATAACAAATACAGGAATAGTAATTCCATCCAGGTTATTTAGAATATTTATATTGCACATGGTTGCATCCTCCTTTGTCTGTGTACTGAAAAATGATCCGAATGCCACGTAATCTGTACCGAGTTTCTGGAACTTTATCGCATCTTCTACACTACCGTATGTGGAAACACCTATGATTTTTCCAGGAAATCTAGATTTTATATATTCAAATGGAACATCGTCCTTCCCTATGTGGATGCCGTCTGCATCCAGCATGTCCATTAAAACAGGATCATCGTCAACAATGAAGGGAATTCCGTATTCACTGCACATTCCCCTTAGTCTTCCACCTATACGGAGTTTTTCCCGGAATGATGATTTTTTATCCCTGTACTGTAAAACATTAATACCGCTCTTTAATGCCTCCTCAGTGGCATGTAAGATCCATTCACCGGTATATTCAGGCGTGACAAGGTAAAGCCCCCTTATATTCATTTAAGACCCCTCTTAATGCCTTCCGATACTGCATTCCATAACTGATCATCTTCTGGATTTATATCATATTCTTTGTTATCCCTGATCAACTTTATTCCTTTGCTCTTCTCTGTAACCTCTCCTATGATGTTTGAATTAAATCCAGAATTTCTCAACTTTTCCATGAATTCCACTGCATATCTGGATTTAACCGTAAATAGTAGTGTCCCCTCACTTATGGACCTCATGGAATTTATGTTGAAAAGTAAGCATATCCTTTCAATGTCCCTGTCAATAATAATATTATCATAATATATTCTTATTCCATTTTCCGAAGCATACCCGATCTCGTAAACCGAATTTAAAAGCCCCCCCTCGGTTGCGTCATGCATTGACGTGATTTTATCTCCAATGCCGAAATCTATTGCCAATAATTCCTCCGGTACACATGTCATTGTATAAAATTTATCCTGTATAGATTTTAGCGTTTCACTTCCCAGATGGTCCTTTACATATTCAGGAAATGTGTATACGAGTATGACAGATGCTTCCAGACCGCAGCTTCTTGCCATTATAATTGAATCGCCAGCAGTTGCATTTTCTGTTGTTATATACTTATCCCCTGTGCCCATGAGTGTTACGCCTCCAATCATGGGAAACGAAACACCTGCATATCTTGCTGTGTGTCCGGTGACAACCTCTATGTTATATTTTTTGCATTCTTCATGTATAACATTCCAGATTTCATTGAACTGATCGTCAGTGATTTTCTCCGGCAGATTCAGGTCTATGCTCATATATTCTGCCCTTATTCCAGATGTGTATAGATCGGATGCAATAATATGAAATGCAAACCATGCTGCTTTCTTTAAACCGAATGAGACATCAATGTAAAGTGGGTCTGTAGTTACCGCCATGTATCCACCATTGATTTCTATAATCCCAACATCGACACCGTTACGCGGAGGAACTACAACATCCCTTCTTACAGCTCCGGTTTTGTTTATTATATTTTCCTCAAAAAATTTCCTCGATATTTTACCTGTCATTTTATCGCCCAGAAATGTGAAAGTGAACCATAACCATTTCCCATGGGAAATGAATTTTTTATGGCACCTTCTATATACTTTCTTGCAAGGGAGATGGAATCATAGAGATTCTTGCCGGCAGCCAGATATGATGCTATGGAAGCGGATAATGTATCACCGGTTCCATGTGTATTCCTTGTATCTATCCTTATGTCTGAAAATTCACTATATTCTTTTCCATCATAGAGTATATCTGTGGACAAATTTCCACTGGAATGGCCACCCTTGACCAGAACAGCTGAACCTGTTATTCCGGATATTTTCTTTGCTGCAATTCTGGCATCTTCAACATTGTTAATTTTCATGGAAGAGATAACCTCACTTTCCGGTATATTCGGAGTAATCAGGGTTGCAATTTTCATAAGTTTGTGAACCATTGTAAATACAGCATCCTCTTTCAGTAATCTGGCATTTGTCTTTGAAACCATTACCGGGTCCACAACAATGTTGTGTACATCATACTGCAGAAATTTTTCCGTTACCGCCGATATTATTTCCTCTGAATAAAGCATTCCTGTTTTGGCTGCATCTGTACCTATATCCTCCATTATTGCATCAAACTGGTCGTTAATGAAATATACAGGGACTTCATAAATGGATTTTACCGATACACTGTTCTGTGCCGTAAGTGAAACAATGACTGCAGTTCCGAAAACTTTCATTGCAGTAAATGTTTTTAAATCAGCCATAATGCCTGCGCCACCACCTGAATCAGTGGATGCCACGGTCATAACTCTTGAGACCATGATACTAATATAATTTCAAATTATTTAAAAAATCCGGAAAATTCAATTTGA
>JAKAAE010000171.1 GCA_021797225.1 Thermoplasmata archaeon
GAAAGTGTTTGTATAAATTCTGATACCTCCTGGGAAATTACATAGATTACCACATCTTCAGCAAGGAAGAGTTTTATTTTTCTTTCTGCTATTCTTCCGCCACCGGCAATCAGGATTTTTCTGTTTTTTAGTTTTATGTTAAAAATCATATTAATCACATTATTCCTACAGGAATATAAATTAATTTTCCATGGTTTATTTCTATAACAATAAAAATTTTATTAAGAAGTTAAAGTTTTTTCTTAATGTCATTATATGATCTGTACAGTGATACTAAAAATGATTCCTTCGTGAGTTTATGTTTATAAGACCATTCCACATCCTTTTCTATATAAGATAAATGGCTGCTCTTGTTTTCGTTGGAGATATAAGCATCTCCATGCATATACGCAGTTATATTCTTTACTATCTCCTCTGCATCCTGATCTTTCAACATACCAAGAGACTGCCTGAGTTTTATCATGCGTATTTCAGATTCGTATGTTGCCTTTGCAATCTGTTCTACACTCATCCACTTTGTGTAATAATTTAGAAAATCAGTCCACACCTTCCCATTTTCCAGCAAATTGAAATAATCACCTATCGTTTTAGCTGTAATTGTGAAGCCATAGTCTTCCGGATGTTCATATATCAAAGACCCCGGATCTATGAAAGGTGTAAGTGGCGATACGAATGTATATAGTTTCTCCTTATCCTTTGTAAATCTTTTCATTAACTGTTCACCATAATCTAGGTCCTTATTTACATCATCTACCGTTTGTTCGCTCATACCTATGGTGAAATACACATCCACCTTTTTAGACCCTGCTGCAATCGAATTTTCAATAAAATTTTCCAGACTTTTATTATCGTACGGTCTTCCATTCTTATTTCTGATTACCTCATTGGACGATTCCGGAGATATCTCTACGGTAAAGTCCGGGAAATTCTTTCCGAACTCATCAATATACTGTTTTCCCGGAGGAACAAAAAATTCCGTTAAAAGCGGCAAATCCATTTTCCTATCCTTCATTTCCCTGAACAGTGATGAATAAAATTTTTCCCCGGCACGGTTTATATCCCCTGTTATAAAAACTGGACTACCCAGTATTTCCTGAACAAGCGATATCTCCTCAGCAATGATTTCAGGTTTTCTGTACACAGGTGATACAATATTGTAATTGTTCTTATATGCGAAATTCGATCCACCGCAGAATGCACAATTGAAACTGCAACCGTGTTCTATCACTGTCATTGCTTCGGTATTCTCCAGCCATGAAGCATATGGCAAATGACCCTTGATATCGTGGTACTTTATTGAATTTTTCATGAGGATGCCATAGTTTAGAAATACATCATCAATAGAGGATTTTCCCGGCATATTATGTACTATTTTATCCCCATTTCTGTGGATTAAATCTGGAACAGTATTGAGGTCATGTGCACTTTCTATTGACTCTGCAAGCTTTACTATATTATTTTCCTGTAAATCTCCCGAGAGTATAAAATCTACATATTCATAGTTCTTCATTATATCATTGGCAAAATAGGTGGCAGAAAATCCACCAAGCAATACTTTTGATTCTGGATGCAGGTCTTTTATAATCTTTGCAATTTTCAGTGCGCCATTTACATGGGGGAGCCAGTGAAGATCAATACCGTAAATTTCTGATTCCACATCCTTTAAATATTTTACAGGGTCGAATTTGTTCGATGATACCATCATGGAAGCAACATTGCAAATTCTCGCATTATATCCCTCTTTTATGAGTGAGTTGAGCATGCTGATGAAACCGATCGGGTACATTTCGAAGACCGGGGTAGACGGTATAACATCACTTATGGGTCCAAGTTTAATATCTCTCGTTCTGAAATCGTATATGCTCGGAGCATGTACCAGCGCAACTTCTGTTTTCATAATATCACCAATTTATAAACCATAGGAAACATAGTAATTATATTTATGGCATTGACAGGGATAAATTTATTTAAATCCCAGCATCGTGAGTACATTTCATTTTACTGTATCTATGATTTTCATATCGACCTTACTATAGGCACGATTATATAAATTAAACATTTAAAAATATATCGTTGTATGGTGCAACAAAAATAACAGAATAAAATTATAAATATTACGGCGGTGCCTGTAAATGCTGATATATTGCGGCATAACCGATAAACAGCGCTATCAGTGCAGTCAGTGCCAGAAGTATGAATCCTATATAATAAAGATACTTTTTGCTGTTATCAGGTTTCACGAACAATACCAGAGAATATACTGCAGATATCCCGCTCATAACATACAATCCCAGTGCACTTACTAGGTCATCTCCAGTTTCAAGCTTGAAATTAACCATAGCAGCACTTTCAATAAATAGATAAATACCCAACATTACACCAGGAATAGATATAGACCTAAGATTCTCCTGTTTATATATCATGAGAGAACCTGCCATCAGTAACAGTCCAAGTATCATCAAGGGGTCACCGAATAGCATGTTGTATGCGCTCAGTGGTCCAGGAAATGGCCAGAACTGGGACATTCTAAAACCAGATGCAAAATCAAAAAATCCGAAAGCAAAACTTGGAATAACAAGCTCTTTCATGTCCTTACCCTGTGCAGCCATATAAAAATAAGCAGCAATCAGGGCAGCACTTATACCAAGACTTAGTAGCATCGCAGCCAATGGGTCAACAAATCCCATAAAATTACCTCTAAATCTCTATTTTAATACTATATTAATATAATACTTTTTTTATGAATATATTCAGTATTATTTTTTTTGATAATGCAATTAATAATTATCCGGGAGTTTCCACAATAAGTTCTGAAAGACTTATAATACGGTAAAGCTGTTTAAAACAGACAATAAATTCATTTTTAAGACATGAAATCTATATCGCTGGTTACTAGTTCAATGCCTACCATTATAAGTCGCCATAAGAAAACTATTATTATTAGTCATTATTTACTTTCATGCTTAATGAGAATGAAATGGATGTTTTAAAATATGTCAGAGAACTTGCAGAGAATAAAATAAAACCAAGGGCCAGGGAAATAGACGAAAGGATGGAAGTCCCCGAGGATATTATACAGGCAATGAGAGATATGGGATTGTTTGCATCTTATATTCCTGAAAAGTATGGAGGATACGGTTTAAGTTTTCCATTCCTGGTCGAGGCAATAGAAACAATATCAGAGGCGTGCCCCAGTACCGCTCTCGTGCTTGATGGTGCCCTTACACTTTTTGCTGAGCCACTTATTATGTTCGGAAGTGAATCACTGAACAAGAAGTACCTGACTGAAATTGCAAAAGGTGCAGTAGGTGGTCTTGCTATTACTGAACCCGGATCGGGAAGTGATGCCGCATCGATTTCAGCACATGCAGAAAAATGTTCTGGTGGATATAAAATCAACGGGACAAAAACCTTTATTTCCAACGGGAGGCTTGCTAAATTTTTTGTGATGGACGCATCAACTGACAAGTCTAAAGGCTATAAGGGAATCACAACATTTGTTGTTGATGCGGATGCTCCCGGTCTAG
>JAKAAE010000172.1 GCA_021797225.1 Thermoplasmata archaeon
TGAATCAATAGAAGTTGAGGCACAGACACCGGGGATATGGCAATTAATTATATATGAATCAAGTAACCCGGCTCCTTTGATGATAACGATACACATATTGCCAAAACAAAAATCTCCGCCAGTTATAAATTCTCTGGATAATGGCATATGGGCTCCACTTCTAAATCCTTTCAATATTACTGTTTAATCCGGAGACCACAACCGGTGAACTATGTATTACTAAAAGAATTATTCCATATAATTTCAGGCTTTTTCCATTCTATTTATTATTTCTGATGAAAATTCGGAACATTTAATCGGAGTTACGCCCTTATTTCCAGTAAGGTCTCCAGGAATCTTATTATCAAGAAATGCAGCCGAAATAGCTTTCTCGATTATACTGGCGGCAGATTCCCAGCCTATATGCTTCAACATGGCGCACCCTGAAAGAATAAATGAAAGAGGGTCAGCCACATCATATCCAGCTTCAAGTGGTGAAGATGATAGTACAGCCTCGAAAAGGGCACATTCATCTCCTACGCTTGCACCGTATTCAACGTTAATGGCACCTGTAAGGAAATCAAGTACAAATCTGCTCAGGGTAGTATCCATGAGCACTATATCAAGACTTTCCGGTTCAGTTAAAAGTTTTTTCATAAACATCCTTGTCTTAATCATTTCATAGTCTATCCCATCCTGCCTGCCTAGCTCATCATAGCACCACTGCCCGAATTCCGGATTCTCACTATTATCTATAACAGTTATTTTCCTGTGGTTGTGTTTTTTATAGTAATTTACTGCCTGTTTTATGATTTTAAGGGTTCTGAACCTGCTCTGGCTGACCATATATATTCCTGAATCAGCTGTTATATTCATATCATAATTATCTGAGAGGAACTTTATCAGGTCATCGGTGCTATCTGATGAATGATAAAATATATGATTGTTACTAAACGTGCTTCTTATTACGGTAATATTTACATTATCAAATGTTTTAATTAAAACGTGCATTCCTGGTATGTACTTCACCATTCTTAAATTGGCGTAAAGTCCCAGGCGTTTCCTTAGTATTGTATTTATATCTCTGTTATCAGGCATGAGATTCAAGGTTGATTTCATAACCACACACATTTTCTGCATTTCAGTAATGGATTCGTCAGGTATGTATGTCCCGAATTTTTCATACGCGTCGTTGCCTATCAATACCTTCCGCCACTCTATGGATTTGGTACCTCCATAGGCAAGTTCGATCGCACTGTTTACCACATCAATCATAACTTTTGTAATTTCAGGCCCTATGCCGTCACCTTCTATATAGCCTACCGTAAGCATATCGGGAACAACCATGCCAGAATCGTTAAATTTTATATACATTGAGTCCACCATGCATAATTGCATATAATTTTTTTTCATATTAGAATGTCACGATTAAAATATTTTTATACCAATCTAACATTATTAAGTATGAGAACCGAAAAAGATGTAATAGGTGAGGTAAAGATTGAAGATAGTATTTATTATGGAATAAATACCCTAAGAGCAAAGAATAATTTTAACATATCAGGAATAAAATCAAGGGATCGTGACCATATAAAGGCCATGGCAACTGTAAAAAAGGGAGCTGCATATGCCAATTTTGTCAGTGGAAAATTAAGCAAGGAATTATATGAAAGTATAAGCAGGGCATGTGACAGGCTGATTTCCGGTGAATTTGACGATCAATTTGTTGTTGATGTTTTTCAGGCTGGTGCAGGCACATCTTTCAATATGAATACAAACGAAATACTTGCAAACCTTGTACTGGAATCACTAAATCATAAAAAGGGCGAATACAAATATGTCCATCCCAATGATGTAATCAATATGAGCCAGTCAACCAATGATATTTATCCCACAATGATGCGTGTGAGCATTATGCTGAAATCACTTAAATTGATCGAAAACACAGAGGCACTGATAAAATCATTGAAATCCAAGCATAAAGAATTTGACAAAATTTATAAAACTGGTAGAACACACCTTCAGGATGCAGTTCGTGTAACACTTGGTGATGAATTCAATGCATGGGCTTTTGCTGTGGCACGGGATTTGAAGGAATTTGAATCTGCATTGGATTACATACTGGAATTAAATATCGGTGGTACGGCCGTTGGTAATGGTGCTAATACTCCCGAAAATTATAAGGAAAATGCTGTAAAAAAAATATCAGAGGAAACCGGTTTCAACTTCAGACCCGGCGAAAATCTAATGGGCATCATGCAGTTTATGACAGATTTTTCAAGAGTAATGAATGCCATGTCCAATATGGCTCTGGACTTAAGCAAGATTTCCGACGATCTCAGGCTCCTGTATTCAGGTCCGGGCGCAGGACTCCATGAAATTGTTTTACCGGCAGTACAGCAGGGTTCTTCCATCATGCCTGGAAAGATAAATCCATCCATAGCTGAGGCAATGAATATGATATGTCATTCTATTACAGGATCACAGCAGGCAGTGAATCTATCAGTCAAGGCGGGGCAGCTTGAACTCAATGTTATGATGCCACACATAGATTATGAAATATCTAAATCCTTGGAGAGGCTTGCAAACGGAGTTAAAATGCTTGATGAAGAAGCTATACAGGGTATTACACCTGATCGTAACAAAATAAAGGAAAATATTGAAAGAAGTTTTGGTTCAGCAGCTCTTCTTAACCCATATCTTGGATACGATACAATGGCAAAAATAGTTGAAGAATCCCTGGAAACCGGAAAAAGCATAAAGGATCTTGTACTGGCAACAGGGAAAATAGATGAAAAGAAATATAATGAGATATTTAATTTCCTCAATTAAAATAATATCATAATTAACAATTAATATTTTTATAAAGTATCCGGGCACTGTATTTTATTATACCATTCATTTAAACATAAAAAATGAGAGTTTTAAAGTCATAATTACATATTAAACCTATATCCCTACCCATGGATCCTTTTTGAATGCCTTGGATACAACCATTGTATCGTATTTTACAATACCGTCCTTTCTGGCCAGGCTGTCCTCGAATTCCTGAATGGTTTCAAGATTCAAAAAAAGGCCCTGTAATAAAAGCTGATTCTGTCCTCTTCTTCTATATAATGAAAGTATGTTCGGATTGGCGGAAAGCGATTCTGCAATGGAATCCAGTTTGTCCCCTTCCGTATCTATTCTTATGCACACCTTTATGCTATTCTCTATGACGTGCAGGTCAACTAATGCGGAAAATCCTGTTATGATCTTCCTTCTCACTAACTCGTTTATCCTTCTCCTCACTGTTGCTTCACTGGTATTCAGCATCTTTGCTATCTCAGCGTTTGACATTCTGGCGTTATATCTAAGGAAACACATAATCTCCTTATCTAGATCATCAAAAGGTAAAATTGACGGGTCTATATGCCCCCATCTAACGGAAAGGTCACATTCATAATTCTTGCTGTCATCTGTTTTCTTTGAATTATTTTCTTCAGTCATAAAATTATATTTTAAAGCAATATATAGCTTTTTTCACATTTTATTTAAAATAT
>JAKAAE010000173.1 GCA_021797225.1 Thermoplasmata archaeon
AAAATAGTATTTTAGTATAACCTATTTAGCCGACTGGGTCCGTAGCTCAGCTAGGTAGAGCGATGGACTCTTAATCCATCGGTCAAGGGTTCAAATCCCTTCGGACCCGCTTTGAGCGAATCCATATATTTTTGAACCTTTTCAAAGAATTTAATGTAAATATTGCTCATTTAAAGCCCATCATAAATGGTTGATGATTTTCTGTGATTTTTAACTTTTATATATCTTTTTAAACAAAAGATTATATATGCTTATTTGTATAAGGAAACATGAAGACTAGAGTAAAGGAATTCAATGGAAAGAATATAGACCTAGACAAATTATCCAATGTTGTGGAACAGTATTTTGCTAATGAAAAGTTTAAAACACAGCTTGGCAAACATCCAAACGGTACTTTAATCCAGGCAACAAAAGAAGGTTTATTGAGGAGCATTGCAGGTATGGACCGTGCATATTCTATTACTATTTCAGGCACCCCTGATGACGCTAAGATTACTATTGGAATGGGAAAATGGTTACAGGATTTAGGTGTAGCAGCTATAGAAAGTTTTCTTCTGACTCCTGAACTTGCTTTTTTTGAGGTTCCGGAATCACTCTGGAGTTTTGAAATAGAAGATAAATTCTGGAAATATATAGAAAACCAGATCGACCTTGGCATACAATAATATTAATTTGTATGACAAATTTATTTTATATGTTTAATATATAGTATTTATGGATTTCTCAGGACTTATAGATGCAATAATCGGATTTATTACTGGAATTGCTGTAGGTATAATTTTATATTATCTAATTTCAAGAAAGTTGTATACCGATATGGAGAACAGGTTAAAATCATCTATGCATGATTTTATGGAAGCCGAAAACAGGAATCTGCTCAATACAAGTACCATTGCCTTTAAGAATGCGCTGGAAACAGAGAGATCAGATAGAGAGAATACAGGACTTCGGTTAAATGGTCTTATAGACCCACTCAAAGATTCACTGCAAAAATATCAGAGTTATATAGAAAGTGTTGAGAATGAGAGGAAGTCAGAAACTGGTGCATTAAAGGACAACCTTGATAGTTTATCGAAGAAAATTACTGACCTGGAACATGATACTATAAAACTATCCGGGGCGCTAAAAAATCCATCAATAAGAGGTAAATGGGGAGAGATAACATTGAGAAGAACTGTAGAAATAGCGGGTATGATACCCTACTGTGACTTTAAAGAACAGGCAGTATCAGAGGATAAATCCAAACCTGATATGATTATAAAATTGCCGAACAAAAGATATATAGTGGTTGATTCGAAGGTTCCTCTGAGTGGTTTTTTTGAAAGTCAAGGTGATGTTAATAACTCGGATGAGATAGACCGGTATCTCGCAAATTTCAATGGTCATATAAAGGACCTAGCGTCAAAAAAATACTGGGAAAAATTTGATGGCTCTGTAGATTTTGTAGTAATGTTTCTTCCAATGGAATCGCTGTTGAGTACCGTAATGTCCACCAGACCTGAATTAATAGAAGATGCCATATCAAAAAGAGTTATTGTTGCCACACCTGTAACGCTCATATCATTATTATTAACAATCCATATGGGGTGGAAGGATGTTAATACCGAGGAAAATTTCAATGAACTTACCGTTAAAATAAAAGATTTTTACAGCAATATTGAAACTTTTGTTAGCGATTTCAATGATACATCAAAAAATCTTTCTCATTCCATTGAGTCATTTAATAAACTTACAGGGGATTTACAGAAAAAACTGGAACCCGTTATAGAGGATATAATAAAAACTGATATGGTGACAACTAAAAATACTATAAATTTGAAGGGCGTGGAACAGAAACCCGGAGAGATAGATAATCATCTGAAGTGAGTGAAAAGCCTGTGATCTGATTCACCATCGAATAAACCTATTCTTATGGCAGAATCAATCCATCCATATGAATAATTCAATGAAGCGAACGCATTGATCAGATCGTTTTTATCATAGAAATACCTTGCATCATTATAGTAATTCATTATCATATCCATGTGGTCCTTTGCAATTCCATAAAGGTATGAATCAACAGGAACGCTTATATGAATTTTCTTCAATGCAGATTGCTCTATTTCAAAATATCTTTCCACTTTTTCCTTTAGGTCCATTAAAATATATATTGCAATTAAATATATATTTATATGAGTCAACAGTTATATTTTTACAGGATGATATGGTGATAACTCTGCTACAATAATTTATATGCTTAAAATTGACCCGTATCCGATGAGACGCCATCTGTTTGATATGCGCCTGCCTATTGCCATACGGTCGTTAATATTCGCGGCAACAGGATATTTTAATGCCACATTTACCTTATTATCCTTTATGGATGTTACTGAGCCTATTGTATTTGCTGTTCCAACTGTAAGCATTATTATTTCATTTGGCTTCAATGGCTCAACGTTGACCTCCTCGTCAAAACCGACAACCCTGTTAAGTAAATGTATATCCATTTCAAGATTGAACACTGTTTTCGGGACATGATCTTTTAATCCCACTATTCTACCGGTAAAGGAATCTCCCTTAGTCAGGAATGGATCAAGTTCGGTTCCGACCGCTGCCAGACCTCCAGGAACTATGGATTTGTAAGAAGATGAACCAGCCATCAATGATGTTATCTTTGTTGTGACGTTTTCCCAGACTGTTTTATTTCCCTTTGTACTCTGAACTCCTGGAGAAATTTCTATTTCATCTCCAACCTTTAATTTTCCTCGTATGAGAGCGCCACCCAGAACGCCACCTTTTAAATCTGAAGGTTTTGTACCTGGCTTATTGATGTCGAAAGATCGAGCTATGTACATCATCGGCGTATCATCTTCCTTGAATTCCGGTGTTTTTATTATTTTCTCTATGGCCTCCAGAACTATGTCTATATTGGTATTATGATATGCACTTACCGGGATTACGGGTGCATTCTCTGCTATGCTCCCCCTGAGAAAACTTTTAATTTCCCTGTAACTTTCCAGTGCCCTTTCTCTGGTCACAAGGTCTATTTTATTTTGTACTACTATAATTTCCTTGATGCCCATAATTTCAAGTGCGGTTAAATGCTCCCTTGTCTGTGGCTGCGGGCATGCTTCATTGGCTGCTATCACAAGAATTGCTCCATTCATTATGGCGGAACCTGCAAGCATTGTTGCCATAAGTGTTTCATGGCCAGGGGCATCAACAATAGAAATTACCCTAGAAAGCCTGCATTTATCAGAAATTTTTTTATTTGAATAAATCTCATTTCCCTTATCATCTGTACATTTGTATATAGGCGTATCCGCATATCCGAGCTTGATAGATATGCCTCGTTTAACTTCCTCTGAATGAACATCTGTTTTTTTGCCTGTAAGTGCAAATGTAAGAGTACTCTTCCCGTGATCAACATGGCCGACCATGCCAATGTTTACAGATGGCTGTTCCATTACTGTTCTCCCTTTTGCTCTTCTTCACCGGCATCAAGGGGTTTTGTTCCGTACTGTGTTACCACAAGGTT
>JAKAAE010000174.1 GCA_021797225.1 Thermoplasmata archaeon
CTCAGTGGAAAAATCTATAATATCCTTATCCACTGGAAATGCGTTTCCCGGCAGTATTCCAAATTCGAAAAGAAGCAGGAGGTCATCATTCTCTGTCTCAGGTACATACATTCTTGGGACAAAACCCAGGTGCATATGATTGTCAAGTGGAAAGCTCATGAAATAGCGGCGTTCCTTAACACCTATCCCAAACCTGTCGGCAAATTTAACCATGGTATCCACATAATTCATATTTCTGCCGGCGTGGGAAACAAAAATTTCTGGATTGCTGGATGAAAGTATTTTATCTCCTATAATCTTAATAGTATCGCTATCTGGCAACCGTCTATTATAATAAAATTTCTTTGTCCTTATTGCCATGCCATCATATGGCTTCTGCATGAGGTCATGCCTCAATGTGAGAAATGATATTCCTTTAGGTTCCAGTTGTGTTATAAAAAAAGCCTTGGAAAGGTCTTCTTCCATCATTTCCTCTGATTGTGAGTTGTTAGACCATTTGACCCAGGGTTCAATGATATCAAGGTGTTTTGAGGAATAATGGCTCGTAGGATCATTCAGAAGATGGGTTCCAGGTATATCCCTTGATGCAAGCACCAGTAGGGGTGCCATATTCAGGTATGATGAATATAATGCTCCTATGGAATTCTGTGTGCCGACTATCCTGTCCACTAGGGCAATTCCTGTTCTGTTCTTTGCCAGTGCATAACCTTCGGCTGAACTTACTGCGGTAAATTCATGCAGTGCCTGTATCCATTTAATGCCCTTTTCAACTGATATTGCATCCTGTATCTCGGCCATTCCTGCTCCTGTTGTACCGAAAATAAAATTGTTTCCATAGAGTTTCAGGGATTTTATTAATACCTGTGCAAGTGTTTTGATTTCATAACTTTCATCCATTAAAATCAATCATATTTATGGATTTAAGCCTTTGCGAAAAATTTTTGCCAGATTTAAAATATTGATTTTTCACATCAAATGCCGGGATAGGGAATAGCCAATGCCGAAGAAATGCCCCAGATGCAACACGCTTAATCCAGAGGATGCGAAATACTGCATAACTGCTGGCTTCCATTCGATGAGAAACTGGCCTTAGAATATGAGAATAAGGAGAAGGAGATCGAGGCTACAATCGAGAAATCTGAAACAATACCGGGAATAGCCAAGAAGATGATCGAGGCTGCACCGGAATCATTCAAGGCTAAGTTAATCTAGAATGTTTTAGATGAAATATTAAAGGATCCAGAGATGCTAAAGAAGTTCAGGAATGAAATAAAATAGGCCTTGTAAGACATAGAAAATAATTTTATGCATGCTGAAATCACATGGAAATGAATAAAAAAATCAGATTACGAGGTGGTTATAGATATATCAAAAAAACAGACCATGGAACAATTATCTCAGGAAATCAGGCAATGGATAGTATAAGCTTAGAAGACCTTTATAACATATCTTTGAAAAATAATAACATAATTATAATAGTTAAAGAAGAAAAGAAAAAACCTGTTGCGTTTATGGAAATTATTAAAAATAGCACATTTCATGTGGAATTAATTTCTGTTGATCATCGATTACAAAACAGGGGACTAGGTACATCCATGCTTCACTTAGCAGAGAAAATTGCATTAAATTACGGTTTTGCAGAAATTCTGTTGGATGCAGTTGAAGGTAAGGTTGAATTTTATAGATATCTAGGCTATATAGAATATGGAGAAACGTTTTATGATTATGAATGGGGTAATATACAGTCAATGAAGAAAAAAATAAAAAATTATAAATACTAATGCACGATATAAAATAGGTAATACTATGGTAGTAAAAAAAATATCAATCTCAATAGATATGGAAGTAGATAAGGCCCTAAACATACTTGCTGATGGTGAAATGATGAGTAAATCAAGATTAATAGAAAGCATAATATTGCATGACAAAAATATAAAAATGATTATAAACGCACAGAGGCATGATACCGCTTCTGGTGTTTATGCAGTTCCAGGACACAAGGGGTACATTAAAAAAGAAGAGGATGAAAAACAAATTCAATAAATATTCGATAATATTTTGACCAATTGCTATTAATGTTCATCAGACTCAGTGCCTAGTATTTTGTAGATCACATCTTTAACACCAGGGCCCATCTTTATGCCTTCTATTTTGCCCTTATCCTGGCTTGTAAGGCCATACTGTTTAATGATTGTATATGCCAGGCTGTAATCAATATAAAACATTTCCTTGAGTCTTAATGAATTCATAAGAATACATCTGAAAGTATCATATAAATTTCGCTACTTATAGTAGAAAGATAAAGGATCCTATAATGGCCGAGGGAGATCCTGGACAAAACTTTTCAGGATTCCCCTCTATCGATGGAGGGGGTACCTGCCTGAACTTATTATGATTATTAACAAGAATCATTGAAAATACTAGATTTAAGATATAACATAAAGCTTATAACCCTTTAAATTAATATAAAAAAGCATGAGTAATAATATAAACTATGGAAAGGTAAAAATAACAGATGATGAGTTCCATTACCTGTTTTGCTCAGCATATACTAAACTTAAAAAGGGCAAAAAATTCGAGGGGGCAGAATTATACATAATTAAAAAATATTTTGAATTAGCAAGGGAAGAGGCGTAGTTTAATGCACATCCAGAGATCACCGATGAGCAGATTGAAAAGAGGAGAATTACCGGAATGAAAAATATAGAGGCACTAAAAAGATATTCGGAGGGGAAAAAATAATGCTGAGTAACGTTATTCCTCATAGTAATTTATCCTCATTAACGGGTTTTGAAAGGACAACATCCCTTAATGGTATAATTCTACCCTTCAGGGATGTTGTTAATGAAAATCATGGTATAAACCCCCTAATCCAGATTAAAGAATCACTGAAAAAGTCATCATCCAATTTTACCCTCCATGCTAGCAAAAATTTCATGCTGATTAACGGTGTTCCCCATAGAAAAAATACTTTTCTTTATATACTTTCCAAAATGAAGGCACTTAGTGGCATAATTCTACCTGAAACATCTTTCACATCTCTAAATGATATTTCACAGGATGCTTTTCCCTTCATAATTCCATTCCACCCAGGTAAAGGGCCTGAGATTGATTATCCGGATGCCCCTGTAGAGCCGGAAGATCCAGATGAGGATCCAGGAGATGAACCGGGTGATAGGAAATGATGCAGTCCATATGAGAAGATTTCAGGCCTAAAAGGGTAAGGGCAGTCCAGGAAATCGATTATCTTGTTAAGGAGTATATCAGGGCCTATGGCACCGATAAATTTGACAAGTACGATTTATATGACTTTACCTGGAAATGCCCTGAAAGGCTAAGGATAAAAAAAATGCCTAGAAATGGGTTCTTTGCGGTTTATAGGCTATATCTCAAAAGCAGGGAAAGCGATTAAGGCCACTGGATTGATTATATTTTTATTCCAATTATAATATAGCATATTGATTATATAATCTTATTTTTATATTACAAAAACAGGATC